>JAJYMP010000006.1 GCA_021786915.1 Chloroflexota bacterium | reverse complement strand
CTCGACGCCGTCTGGGGCACCGACTTCGTGGCCGAGAGCAACATCGTCGACCGGCACATCCGGGGCCTCCGGGTCAAGCTCCAGAACGACTACCGGCGCCCGCGGTTCATCGCGACCGTCCCGGGCCGCGGGTACCGGTTCATCCCGACGTTCTCGAACGTCGGCTGGGGCGGCGGCGCGCCGGAGGCCGAACGCCCCCGCGACTGACCTGCCGCGGGCGGGATGACGTCCCGTCATGACCTGGGCTCTCCTGGCGGCCAGATTCCGGTTGCGCTTCTCGGGCGGCGCGCGATCTCCGGAGCGCGCCCATCCTCCCTTCCGGGCCTGCTCCTGGCGCGCCTCCCTCCCTCAGCGCCAGGAGCAGGTCGCTTCGCATCCAGCGCTCGACCGCATGTCGCCCCGCCAAGAGCACCCGGCGAACCGTCCGGCAGTGGCCAGATTGTGCCCCGGCGTGGCGGTGGGCGGCCGCCGCGGGCCGGGCATATCTCCCTGGCCGCCTGGCCCCCTCGGTGAACTGACCGATACCCGGGCGGGCCGCGCGCGTCCACCCTCAGGAGGTGGTCCGCCTCCATGCTCCGAGACGCCCCGCTGCGGCGGGACGCCGCACGGCGAGGGACTCCGCCGGCGTGCGCGCCGGGATCCGACCGCCGTCGAGGCCGCGGTCGAGATGACGGGCCTTCATGACAGCCTCGCAACAGTCCCGGACTCTCTGGTGCGCGAGAGGGCCCCGGGGCGACGCGCTGCGCGTCCCTGAGCGGGGCCAGCGGGTGATTCGGATGACGAGGTCGCCGCGCCATGCCTGAGCAGGGCCGCCGCACCCTGGTGCTCGACGACTGCCCGCCGGTCGTCGACCTTATCGGACTGGCGCTCCGGCACGGCCCATTCGCCGTGCGCGCGGCCGGCAGCCTCGCCGAAGCCGAGGCGATCCTGGCCGCGTGGCCGCCGGACCTGGCCGTGGTCGACATGGACCACGCCGACAGCGCCGCCCTGATCCGCCGGCTCGGCGCCACCAACACCATGGCGCCGCCCGCGACCCCGGTGCTCGGCCTGACCCGGCGCGGGGACCTGCGGACCAAGCTCCGGGCGTTCGAACTCGGGGTGGACGACATCGTGGCCACGCCCTTCGCGCCCGGGGAGCTGCTCGCCCGGTCGATCGTGCTCACCCGCCGGGCCCACAGGGGTGGAGGGCGGTTCACGCCGACGATCACGCTCGGCGGGGTGGAGATCGACATCCTCGCCCGGCAGGTCAGCGTGGGCGGGCAGGCGATCCGGCTCAGTGGGATCGAGCTGTGCCTGCTGTACGTCCTCGCGAGCCGGGCGGGCCAGGCGGTGTCGCACGCGCAGCTCATCGAGGCGGTCTGGGGGCCCGACTTCGCGGGCCAGCGTTCGGTGCTCGACCGCCACGTCCGTAGCCTGCGCTTCAGGCTCCGGGGCGGCGGCCCGGGCCCGTGCTGCATCGCGGCGGTGCCCGGCCGGGGCTACCGCTTCGACCCGGGCGCCACGAGGCCCGGCGCGTAGCGCACGGAAGCGCCGGCGGTCGGCATCTGGCGCCGTCGGCACGTGGCTCCCGAACCTCCCCCGGCTCTGCCGCGCGCGGTCGACCTGCCCGCGAGTCGCGGACTCGGCGCTCGGCCGCCCAGCGTGGGCGCCGGGCGCAGCAAGGGGCCATCGCGCGCGAGCCCGTCCGGGAAGGAGGTCCGCGGCGGCTCCGTCCGGCCCAGCCTCCACTGGCGGCACGCCTCAAGTCGTCCGGCGAAAGCGGCTCGAGCCGGTGACGGTTCCCCGGAGGCGTCACCGGCGATCAGCAGCCGTAGCCGCTCGTGCCCGGGCCCAGCGCCCCCGAAGTGGAGAACATCTCTCGTGGTGCACATATGCACCATGCCGAATGGCTCCATCGAGGGGTCGATGTGGCCCCCAATACTCTCGGCCTCCGACGGGGGCCATGACTCACGGTCGTCCGATCTGGTCGCGTTGACCACGCCGAGCCACTGGCGAAACCGACTCGCCGACGCGCATGGGAGGGTGTTCGATGAGGCGACTCCTCGTTTCCTTGGCAGCCGTCGCTCTGCTCGTCGGCCTTGCCGCGGCTCCGGTTGGCGCGGCTTCGAAACCGGCCACTACGTGCACTGGATCGTTGCCTCCCGGCACTTATGGTTCGATCACCGTGCCAGCCGGGGCCATCTGCGATCTGGACTGGGACCCGTCGTCGTGCTCGGTGGCGTCGTGGTGTCGCCGGGGGCGTCGTTCCTGCTGGGCTACGCAGGTGGTCCGGCCACCGGAACGATCAACGGTGGGATCGCCGCCATCGGCGCGGCCCAGGTCGCCGTGCACAACGCGTTGATCCGCGGCGCTGTCTTGGTGCGCGGCGGCGCTGGCCCCGTTGTTCCCGTGCCCACGTGTTGGCCGCCAAGTTTCCTTTCGCCATGGTGTTGGTACTTCAGCGACTTCGAAGGCAGCACAATCGATGGCGCGGTGACCATCAACGGCTACGACGGGATCTGGCTCGGCTTCATCCGCAACCACGTGAACGGCACGGTCATGCTGACCAACAACCGCCAGACGTATGACGAGACCGACGTCGGCGCGAACGTCGTCCACGGCAACCTGCTCTGCTCCGGGAACGTCCCGCTCGAGAACACCGGCGGATCGCCGAGCTCACCGAGCTAGGTCACCGGGCACGACGCCTGCAACGGCACCTAGCCCGACCGGCGGATCTGCTCCGCTCCCACCGAGGCGTCCAGCGACCCGCGTGCCGGCGGACGCGTGACGACGAGGAGGCACCCGTGCAACCCGGACCTTCGACGCTCCCTACCGAGGCTTCGGCTCTCACCGCCCCGCCCTCGACGCTCCCGCCATACACGTGGGCGCTGCTCCGCTGGAGCTTCGCCATCGGCGTGATCCCGCCTGTCGTCCTGGTGGCCGCCCTGGCGCTGAGGAGCAAGTTCCTGCTGATCTTCGTCCACGTGATCACCGGCGGGACCTGGACGGGTTTCGACCCCTTCATGGGCATAGTCATGTCGAGGGTGATGCGCTCGCTCGACATCCCCGCCCGGGTCGAGGTGGCCAAGCGGCTGACGCCCGCGACGATGAGGTAGGTTTGGTCGGGGCGAGAGGAGTCAAGCCTCCAGCACCGACCTCTTTGTCCCGGTCGCGTGGCCGTTGCGGTGTCCGCTGACCAGGCCCGGGGACGGTCCGCTACATCTTCTTGGCGCGCAGACCGACCCGCCGCCATAGCCACTGGGGCCTGCGCCCCCGCAGGTCTTCCCAGTTGTGGGAATCGGTGAAATAGAGCAAGCCGTCGGGTTCGAACCGGGGGTCGTTCGGGCGCCAAGGGTCGAGGGCCCGGCGAGTCAATAACCACGTCCTCGACACGGCCGTCGAGGTGCACGCGCTGGATCCAACCGGTGACGCCGTAGTCGGCGCGCCAAGACTCGTCCATCGAGAGAGGGCTGATCCCACCGTTGTTCGCGATGCACAGCGCACCGTCGTGTCCAATCGTGGCTCCGTTCGGAGCCCGTTGGGGATCAGAAACCCCGAATCCATCACGCAGCGACTCGTTCGTATTCGTGGATGAGCCCACCGAGCAGGCCCGCCGGCGGACATCGTGCGGGTCGACCGGGATCGGGGATCGTAAGTTCGGCCAGCGGTGCAGCGAGGCCGAGAGCGCGAATGGGGGCGCGGCCGGTTGTAGTGCTCGGCGTAGGTCCGCAGCGCCCGATCGAGGTCCCGCCGCCCCCAGACGAGGGTCCAGTCGAGGCACTCGGATAGCGTCGCCGGCACGTCTGCGGGCAACCTCGCGACGGCGGCCCTCTTCGTTCTCTATCACGTGCCTCTCTGGCTGGCGAGGGGCAGCGACATCTCGGCCGCAGGGTGTCTGTGGATCGCGGTCTTCTCGGTCTGCGTGGGCTATGTCTTCCACAAGACGGGCTCGCTGTGGACGTGCATCGGTATCCATGCCCTCAACAACCTGATGCCCGGCAACTGACGGCGCAGGCGGCGGCGAGCGCGCCGTCGTCGCCGAACAGCGACCCCCAGCGGGGAATCGCGTCAGCCGGCGGCCCCAAGGGGGACTTCACCTGCCGTCGCCTGAACGGCGAACTGCGTCCGGTAGAGCTCGTCGTAGAGCCCACCGGCGGCGAGCAGCTCGGCGTGGGTGCCCCGCTCCACGATCCGGCCCTGCGCGACGACGAGGATCTGGTCCGCCTGGCGGATCGTCGAGAGCCGGTGGGCGATGACGATCGAGGTGCGCCCGGCGAGCGCGGTCCTGAGCGCTCGCTGGACGGCGACCTCGGACTCCGAGTCGAGGTGGGCGGTCGCCTCGTCGAGGACGACGATGTCGGGCGCCTTGAGCAGCAGCCGGGCGATCGCGATCCGCTGCTTCTCCCCGCCCGACAACCGGTAGCCGCGATCGCCGACGACCGTGTCGAGGCCGTCGGGAAGGGTGTGGACGAAGGGCAGGATCTGGGCCGCCCGGAGCGCGTCGATGAGCTCCGCCTCGGACGCGCCGGGCCGCGCGTACAGGAGGTTCGACCGGATCGTGTCGTGGAAGAGGTGCGCGTCCTGCGTGACGACCCCGATGATCGCCCGGAGCGAGTCGAGGGTGGCGTCGCGCGTGTCGAGCCCGTTGATCCGGACCGCCCCGGCGCGCACGTCGTAGAGGCGCGGGACGAGCTGGCTGATCGTCGTCTTCCCCGCGCCGGACGGGCCGACGAGGGCGACGAGCTCGCCGGGCCGTGCGGTGAACGAGACGTCGTGGAGGACCTGGCTCGAGGGGGCCTGGTCGAGCACCGCGACCGACTCCAGCGACGCGAGCGAGACCTCGGACGCGGCGGGGTAGCTGAAGTCGACGTGCTCGAACTCGACGCTCGCCGGTCCGCGGGGGATGCCGACCGCGCCCGCCTTCTCGGCCACCAATGGCTCCAGGTCAAGCACCTCGAAGATGCGGTCGAACGACACGAGCGCCGTCATGATGCTGACCTGCACGTTGGACAGCGAGGTGAGCGGTCCGTACAGGCGGTTGAGATATGCGGCGAGCGCCACGACCGTGCCCACCTGCAGCGCGCCCTGGACGGCCAGCACGCCGCCCACCCCGTACACGAGCGCGGTCGCGATCGACGCCGTGAGCAGCAGCGACGTCATGAAGACCGCGGTGAACATGGCCTGCGTCACGCCGATGTCGCGCACCCGCCCGGCCTTGGCCTCGAAGCTCTCGATCTCTCGGAGCGGCTTGCCGAAGAGTCGCACCAGCAGCGCGCCGGCGACGTTGAATCGCTCGGTCATCGTCGAGGTCATGGCCGCGTTCAGGTTGTAGCTCTCGCGCGTGATGGCCTGGATGCGCCGGCCCACCCAGCGCGCCGGCAGCACGAACATCGGGAACAGGACGAGCGCGAGCAGCGTGACCTGCCAGCTCAGGAAGAACATCGCGACCAGCGTCACGACCACCGTGATGGCGTTGC
Source organism: Chloroflexota bacterium (assembly GCA_021786915.1). The sequence continues at coordinate 2,017 of JAJYMP010000006.1, read as the reverse complement.
CCACGACCGACGACAGGGTGTTCGTGAACGCGCTCTGGGCATCGAGGACGTCACTGTTGAGGCGGCTCACGAGCGCACCGGTCTGGGTCCGGGTGAAGAACGCGACCGGCATGCGCTGGAAGTGGGCGAAGACCTGGGTTCGCATGTCGAAGATGAGCCCCTCGCCCACCCGGGCCGAGATCCACCGCTCGACGAGCGAGAGCACCGCGTCGAAGACCGCAAGCGACATGAGGAGGAGCGCGAGCCTAATGACCAGGCCCGTGTCGGCGGGCAGGATCCCGTGGTCGATGATCGCGGCGTAGACGAGTGGGTTTGCCGCGCCGACCGCGGCGTCGATCACGATCAGCACCAGGAATACGAGCAGCAGCCGCCGATAGGGCGCCGCGAAGCGCGCGATGCGGCGGGCCAGGCCCGGCGAGAGGCGCTGGGAGCGGACGGAGTCGTCGCGCCTGAACGAGCGCATGAGGTGCCAGCCACCCATGCCGCTCCCGCCCATCATGCTCATCGCGCGTGGCCTCGGGCGATCGGGGCCGGATCCGCCGTGATCGGCGTCCTGGGCCCGCACCCGTCGGCGAGCCCCTCCGCCAGTTCGCGGAGGAGCCGAAGGAGGACCGCCCGTTCTGCCGGGTCGAGCCGTCCGAGCACCTGCTCCGCGCTCTCGCGCCGCGCGACGTCCAACTGGTCGAGGAGGAGCCGACCGCTGGCCGTCAGCTCGACGAACGTCGAGCGACGATCCTGCGGGTCAGGATGGCGCGCAACCAGCCCGGCCACCTCGACCCCGTCGACGAGATCTGTGACCGTCCGCGGCACGACCGAGAGCCGCTCGGCGATGGCCGCCATCCGCAACGGCCTGTCGGCGAGGAGACGGACTACCCGCGACTCGGCCCGGGAGAGGCCAAGCGGTGCGAGGGCCTCGCTCGTCCCGCGATGGAGGCGGCGGACGACCTGGCCCAGGAGGTCCGCGATCTCGAGCGCGGGCTCGACCTCGGCCCGGTCCGGTGCAACGGGTGTGGGGGTCGTTGGCGTCGACATACACGGAGGATACCTCACAATGAGGACCCACCTACATCGGACATCGGCGGAGACATCCTGGCCCCGGCTACCGCTTCGTCTTCGCGAACGGATGCGCGTCGCCTTGGTCGGGCCGCTCCGGTCGGCGTCAGCCCTCGACGACTGGTGGTGCCGTCGGAGGCGGGCCCCTCGTCGCTGCCGGCGGGCGGCCCGACCGGCGAGCGGCCAGCGCAGGTCGCCACGATGCCGCCCGACGAGCTCCGGCTCCGCCGTGCGCGCAGGGTGCTCGCGGAGTTCGGGCGGCTCTGGCGGAACCCGGCGGTGTCCGACCGGCTGCGCGAGGAGGCTCTGCGCGAGAACCTCGGCCAGGTCGATGTGGACGGCGCCGAGATCATCGCGGTGCACCCGGCGCCGAACGAGAACGCGTGGCTGCTCGGGCTCGTTGCCGTCAGGCAACAACGGTTGACGGTGCAACGACAGGTGGGACTGGTCGGGGCGAGAGGAGTCAAGCCTCCACGACCGACCTCTTTGTCCCGGTCTCGTGGCCGCTGGAGATCGAGGTTACCGGGGCGGAGCGCTGGTCACACGGCTCGACTGCCTGACAGGAATCAGGGGCCCGCCGCGGTTTCGTGCTTGGGTGCGCCCGACGAGCACCTGGCTCACTACGTACTCGGCACCTGACTCCCCCCGGTGCGGGGCAGCTCACCGGGTTCGCGTAGGTAATGTAGGCCAGGAATCACCAGATTCGTGCGGGAAACCGACGGCAACCCGGCAGTCCGCAGCCAAGGGTCAGATACCCATCCGTCCGCCGCGCCCGAACTCACACCAGAGGGGTCGCCTGCTCCGGCGTCCATCACGCTCGGCCGACGGCCTTCGCACGCACGTCGAACCCGAGGCTCGCATACGCGGCCAGGCGCTTGGTGTGCATGCGAGCAAGCACGGGTACGCCCATGTCGACGTAGTCGTGGACCTCGACCCGTGTCTTGCCGTCGATCGGGCGGAGCAC
>JAJYMP010000309.1 GCA_021786915.1 Chloroflexota bacterium | reverse complement strand
GGCCTCCTGATCCGTGCCCTCGCGGCGCGCTACGGACCCCCAGCCGGGCACAACCGCGTCTGCCCATCTACCTACTTCACGGGCGGCGGTGCGCCGGGCGCCGCCGCCAGCCAACCGGCCGAGCCTGAGCAGCGCACCTCCGATTGCGATCCGCGTGAACGGGTCCGATTCCCGGTCGAGCGCCAGCTCCAGAGACGCCACGTCGCTCGTCTCGGCCAACCCCGCGACGTCGAAGAGCGGTGTAGCCAGGCTCCGAACGACTGGCGAGGGATCGACAAGGGCGGCCAGCACCGCCGGACGAGCCACCACGCCGATGGCGGCGACGGCGTCTTCGGCATTCATGAGGATCACCTTCGAGTAGGCGGCGTTGAAGTCCTCGCCGTAGGTGTTCGGACCCATTCCGGCCAACTTGTTGCGAACCAGGCGGAGCATAGGCAGAACGATCCCGGGTCCGACCGAGACGAGTTCGCGACGTTGACGAACCGCTTCGTCGATCTGCGGCTGGATGTTCCCATTCGCCCTGGCTTCCGCAATGTAGGGGTCGAGCGCAGGGATATCGTTCCTGGCCTTTGCGAGGTAGTCGCTTAGCAGCTGCTCGAGTTCCATGGCACCTTCTGCAAGTGGGTAATCGGTCTTCGTGCGGCGGACTTCGTCGACCTCGATGTGCCGTCGGGAATTGAGAGGCGACGCCGACCGGGGGGCCTAGGACATCTGCCAGTTGTTTCCGCACTCGTTGCGGACATGCGTCTTGCGAAGAGGTCGGGGGACGTTGACCAACGCCATGAAGAAGAGGAACCCGGCCGCCAGAACGCCACCAGCCGCGCTTGCCGGGTCGCTAGGCCCGGCGTTGACGACATAGAACAGGACGAGTGAGCCAAGGACCGCAAACCCACCAGCCCAGATCGGATTGCCTGGGCGGTGGTGATGAGCGGTAACGCGGTGTCCACCGCACTTGCCACATGGGCCAGGTCCCTGAGCGGGACTCGCCTCAGCCGGCCCCCGCTCATCTCGACTCTCGGCGCGCAACTCGCCGATGCCCACGGGCGGCACGCGACCTGCGCCGACGGGCATGCCGCCGGCAACACCCCGCCGGAAGCGTGGCAGAGCGAGACCTCCGGGCCCGGCGGCGCTCGGGAGCGGCTCCCAGCCGTCGCGCAAGAGCTCGTTCGTGATGGCCACCCGAGCCTCTTGGTAGCTTCGCTGCTCCCCCTGGTACTCGGCTAACGAATTCTTCGAGCGGTATTCCCTCGTGACGAGTTCTTCGATCCCCGTGGGCGTCTTCACCTCAGCAACAAGTGCCCAAAGGGGGTCGCCAAAGATCCCACCGTGGCTGATCTGCTCCAGCACGACCTCGCAGGCCTCCGGAGGAGCGTCGCGTCGGATCTGAGGCTGTGCGATCGGACGGCCGCAATTGATGCAGGCCGGAGCGAGGTCGGAGACGTCGTGCCCGCAGTCCGGGCACCTGACGAGGCCCATCCCTAAGTCCCTTCCCGGGCGGACGTAGTTCGGCTGGGCGCAGCCTCCTCAGCAGAGCCGCGTCTTCGACCTACCGTCGTCGCAGAATAGTGTAGCGATCCGCCACGGGGCTCCACCCCGGATCCACCGTAGCCAACCGCCTGACCGTCTCATCTCGCAGTCCGGGGCTTGAATGGCCCATCCAGCGCTCCCGACCGGGTTACGCGCGCTGGCACGCGTGAATGCCGATCGTTCTACGCGAACAGCGTACCGCGGCGAACGAACCCTGAGGTGGGACGGGACCGCGCCGGCTGATCTGAAGCAATCCCCGGTTCCGCCCACGGGCGTGTGCGTCTCGCGCTCAGTCGCCCTGGATCAACCCGACCTCCGGGTGATGCCGCCGGGCGAGGAAGACCTGGCCGACCAGCGATGACACTGCGCTCGGATGGTACCGGTGGGCTGCACACCGGCACGATCAGGTCAATGCCCGGACTCCTGTCGAGCTGTCAGCCCGACACGATTCGTGCCGGCGTTCTGACGGACAATGATCGGTAGAGCGCGCGACCGCGGTCATGGGTGGGTAAGTCGGAACGCGCTTCGCGTGCTCCATCTGCTGCGGCGTCTCGCCGAACGAGTTCAAGTCGGGCTACCATCATCGGCTGCAGGGGGCCACCTCCGGCTTGAAAGCCGTCACCCGCATTCCCCGCCCTAAGCAGCCTAGGGCAGCATGTCGGCGCTGGCGAACCCGCCGACCTGGAGGGATCGGGTTGGAAGCAACTAGCACCCCTCTCGCGAACGCCATCGTCCACGGCACCGTGCTTGAGATCGGGCTCCTGCTCACGAACGGATCCGATCCGGCAACGGCGTCGACCGGTGGCCACACGCCCTTACACGTGGCTGCGGGACGGGGAAGACTCGAAGTCTGCGCGATGCTCCTTGACGCGGGTGCGGACCCAAGCGCACGGACTGCGCGTGGTTCGAGGCCTAAGGACTTGGCTGGTGCCGGTGGCCATGTCACGGTTGGTTTCTTCCTCGGGATGGTAGAGATCATGCTTGCGGACGGGGAGACGCTGAGTCCCGGTCACAGCTACTTGGAACTCGCGCGTATCGCCCGGGAAGCCGCGAGGGAGATGGGCGACCTCTGTCCTACGTGCGCCGTGCCAGTGCCGCCGGCCGCACGCTCCGACCATGTCGGCAGCCACGCCTGGGAAACCCAGATGAAGAAGAGCGGGCCGGGAGGGCACGCCGCCGGGGGGCGCCGGTCGACGGTGTCGCAGCGGCCGCACCACGACTCCCCAGTGTCAGGCAATCTGCCAACAGTGCCGCGAGGAAAGGAGGCGTTGTTCCGCGGCCCCCTGGGCAACCTCGGCGTGAGCGCCACACACCTGACCATCGGAGGCTTGTTCGGCAATACGACCGTCGTGCCCCTCGAGTCCATCCAATCGATCGGCCTCTCGCTCTCGGGGCTGAGCTTCCGACGAACCCTCGATATTCAGGTCGCGGGTTCCTATCATCAGTGGGACTCGGGCCAAGGGCGTGTCGGGGCCGAGCGAATCCGCCAGCTGATACTGGATGCCCGCGCGGCGCTCCTTGCCAGCCGTAGCTCCTAGGACGTTGCGTCCGACATAGCTGTCCGTCCGGCGTCAGCCGCGAACGACCCTGCCTGGCTGTCAGGGCAACCAGGCTCCTCGAGGGTTCCACCCGGCGTTGAAGCGGAGCCCTCAATCATGGCGGTCAATCAGCCCAACTGGCCTGAGTTGCTCGCGAGGCGCTTGCTCGAGGTGCGCAAGGCTGGCTGCCCACACGCTCCGTTCTTGGGGGCGACCTACGCGCCGATGTTGCACGCCTCAGCCGTCCAGCGCCTCCGGGGTTCGAACCCGAACTTCACACGAACCCGCCACGATTTGCATGGCCCCCGCTCCGCACGCCGACGGCGACACCGCTTGGGGATTGGCCAGATCGCGCCGTCGGGGCCGTCGACCATCCCGGGAAAGGAGGGACTGCGATGACCGGTCCCCACGCCAACGGTGCTGGAGCGGTCACTCATGCCCCTGCACCTCCTGGAGCGAGCGTCCCAGGGTGCATGTGGCGGCATCCTGGATGGACTCAAGAACCTAGGTAGTGCAGCCGTAGGGCCCGATGCGGAGCGACTGCATCATCGCCCACAGATCCGCGTTGCCCATGCGGGCGACGAGAGGGTCGACGATGTTGCCGGAGCTGTCAGTCGCGGGCGCCTTGGGATCGACCAGGATCAACTCCCAGCCCGCGCCTTCGAGCACGAAGGAGAACGATTCGAGGAAGAACGGCGGGTCGACCGGAACGACCCACTTCATGTTCCAAACACTGTTGTCGCTGGGCAGGTTGCAGCCCATCCACGCCGCGCCACCCCCGCCGACGAAGCCGCCCCCGCCGCTGCGATGGGCAGTGACCCAAGCCGACATCACCTTGTGGCTCGTGAAGCTGCCCAGCCCGTAGACGTCCGTTCCCGACACCGCGGCACCCGGCTGCCTCGTGACGACCACCACGCGGCCCGAGCTGTCGGCGTAGGCCTCCGCGTCCCGCCCGTCGAGCACGCCCGACGCGAGCAGCCCAGCCTGAAGGGCTCCCGGGGAGCTCCGGAAGTCAGGCGGTAGCGAAATGGCATACCCGAGAGGGGACACGATTCGCTGCCATCCCGCCGGCGCCGAGACCGGGCCGGCTGAGGGCGTCGGCGAAGGGGTCGGTGTAGGGATTGAGGCATCCCACGGTGCGAGGACTGGGACTGGCTCAGCCTGGTTCACGGTCGTCCCGTCACCGAGCTGACCGAACTCATTGTCGCCCCAGCATCTCGCGGTCGTGTCCACCAGAATCGCGCACGCGTGGTACCAGCCCGCCCCGATCGCGGCGACACCAGACAGGCCCGTCACTGCGACCGGCTGAGCGCGGTCCTGGGTCGTCCCGTCACCGAGTTGGCCGTCGCCATTGCTCCCCCAGCAGGTGACCGTGGTGTCGCGGAGCAGGGCGCACATGAAGCCCTGGCCACCCGCGATCGCCGTGACGTTCGACAGCCCGGAGATTGCGACCGGGCGCACATCAAGTTGGACATCGTTGAAGCTCCCCCAGCAGGAGACGGTCGCGTCGCGGAGCAGCACGCACACGCGGTCGCCCTCGCCGGCGATCGCAACAGCCCCGGACAGTCCGGGAACGGTCGCCGGCCGGGCCCGCGCCTGAGTCGCGCCGTCGCCGAGTTGGCCGTATTGGCCATTACCCCAGCAGGCGACGCTGCCGTCCCCGCGCAGTGCACACGTGTAGTTCTGGCCCGCGGAAAGACTGACGACGTCCGTCAGCCCCCCGACCGGCGTCGGAGTGGCCATGTCGACCATCGTCCCGGTCCCGCCGTCCCAGATCTGTCCCCAGCAGGTCACCGTACGATCGCCAAGGATCGCGCACGAGTGCCAGAAGCCGCCGATTACCGATGTCGCCCCAGCCACGCCGGGGACCGTGAACGGGTCGGGGCGCACGCCCGCGGACCCGTCGCCGAGCATTCCGTGTTCATCATCGCCCCAGCAGGCGACGCTGCCGTCGCGCCGCACAACACACGTCTGCCCTCCGCCCGTCGCCATGGTCGCCGCGTCGACGAGGGGACCACCGACAACGATCGGACGCGTGTCTGGCACACGGCTCCCTCCCGCGGCCGCCTTCATGTCGATGCCCCAGCACGCGACGCTGCCGCTGCCGAGGAGGGCGCAGGTGAAGCTCTCACCGCCGCCGATCGAGGCTATATCGGCGAGCACACCTGCCGTGCTCGGCCCTGCCGTCTCCGAGGGCGCCGCCGTTGCGCCTGCCCCGCCCCCATACGACACGGTCACCGTCGCGCCGTAGGTGCCGGTCACCAGGCTCGCGGACAGCAGGACCAGCGGGGGCACGGCCCGCAGGGCGGCAATCGCGAGCTTGACCTCGAGCAGCCCCGGTATCGTCTGGGCCGCGATGCACAGCCCGCCGCCGACCGCCGAGCCCAGGGCATGCGCGGTGATGACCGCGACGGCCCGCTCGGAAAGAGCGACGAGCTCGGTGCCGGCGGCGCGCCGGTCGTTGCGCCGGAGGGCGGCGGCGACCCCGACCGCCTCGGGCAGCAGCTGCACCGCGAGGGCGGCGACCTCGTCGGCGCTGGCACCCGCGAGCCCGGTTGTGCAGGTCGCCCCGAGGGCGATGCCGATCGCGGTCACCGCGAGGTCGTACAGCAGGCTGCGGTAGCCGGGGGCGACCGTGAGGCTCGTGCTGCCCCGGGCTCCCACTGAGCGGGCGAGGAGCGATGCCCGCACCGGACCCGGGATGAGGACGCGCCCCGAGCCGTCGCTGTTGCTCGTGCAGGCGAGGTTCGAGCCCGTCGGGGGACACCTGATTGCCGGGTCCGATCCTGCCGGCCAGGTCGCCTCCTGCGAGTACCCGCCGCCGAAGCCCAGCGCCTCGAGGATGAACGAGGCGTCGGGGCCGAGCTTGAGCCGGTCGGCGATCGAGGTCCGGTTCAGGAGCGCGAGCGCGGTGTCGGTGCCCGAGGTGCCTGAGGTGAAGGTCGCGGCTACCAGCCCCGAGCTCGAGCCGATCGTCCAGGGCTCACCTGCCCGGGCGGGCGGCGGACCCGCGACCGCGGTGCCGAGGAGGCCGACGCCGAGCGCGATCGCGAGCAGCCGGCGGATCACGGCCGCACCTCGACGCTCACCGTCGTGCCCGCGCTGCCGGGCGCGATGACGACCTCGCCCGGGCCGCCGGGGGTGGCGAAGTCGATGACCGTGGCCGTCCCGTCGGCATGGACGCCGACGGCGCTCGCGAAGCCCGACAGGGCGGTCTGGTACGCGGCGGACAGGGTCGCCGGATCTGCGGTCGAGGTGAAGATCGCGTCATAGGTGCCATCGAGCCCCGCGGCGTCGACGAGCGAGCCGTTCGCGGGGACGAGCCGGGCCGGGAACCCGTCGGGCAGCGCCGTGGCCGGGGGCAGGGTCGCGAAGGCGATCGTCGGGCCGGGCTCGCCGCTCGGGGCGGGGACGGGGCTGGCCGAGCGGAACACGACCGAGATCCGGACCGGGTCGGTCCGGTCGACCGCGACATCGGCTCCCGCGAAGGCCGCGCGCGTATCGGTGAAGGAGAGGGTTGTCGACGACGGGGTGGTCGCAGGCGATCCGCTCCCGGACCAGCGCGGGTCCGCGAGCCCGGCGTAGAAGGCGACGGTGGCGTCAAAGGTGAGCGGGCTCGTCCATGCAGCGATCCGGGCGGCTCCGGGCCCAGACCCGCCGACCACCTGAGCGTTGACCAGAGTCGCGCCCGGCGGCACCGGGAAGGCAGGGGCATCCAGATCGAACGACGGCGCCGGGAGGTCGGCTGCAAACGGGGCGGCCGACACCGCTGGCGACGCGCCAGGTCGGCCGTTGAAGAACACTACAAGGGCTACAGCGAGCGACACGACGACGACCGCGCCGAGGGACGCCGCGACGAGAAGCGCACGTCGGCGACCCTCGGACATTCCGCGCGCGGCCATCGGACGGCCGGCGGCAATCGACGGCCCGGGGCGACCGCGTGGCGATGGGGTTATGGCGTCGCCCTGTCCGAGGCTGGGGCCAGGCCGTGCCGCCGCGAACTCCGCGCCGCAGATCGCGCAGAACCGGGCTTGCGACAGGCGCTTGGCCCCGCAAGACGGGCAGAATCGGAGCGGCGCGGTCATGCGGAGCCCAATGCGCGGGCTCGCCCGCGCATTGTCTCGACGTCGGAACGACCCCCTATCTTGTCCACCCGTGCCGTCCCCCAGCCCAGCCGCCGTCCAGATTCGGTAGCCTAGTCCTGTAGATCATGCACCGCAGACGGTCACGCCACATGCCTCTAGGCGCACCTCGGGCCGCCACACCCCACGCATCTCACGGCGGCGGGCAAGAAGCTCAACGCAGGTGTGAGCCGCCCCAAGAGCGGTGTCCCCCCGAGTGGTGTGATTTGGGCGAGGCTCCTGGCGCCGGCTGAGCCGGACGCACAGGGGCCACCGGTGTGATCCTCAGCGTGTTCCGACCAAGGTTCAC
>JAJYMP010000248.1 GCA_021786915.1 Chloroflexota bacterium | reverse complement strand
CGGGCTGCCGCTCGGCGCCGCCCGGCTCACGCGCGAGCTCGTCCGGTCCGACCCGCCGTCGCGGGCCGAGATCGAGGCCCTTCGCCGCGAGGTCGCTGGGGTGATCGGCGATGCACCCGAGGCCAGCCCGGCCGAGATCGTCGCCGTCGGCGGCACCGCGTCGAACCTGCTGCGCCTGCTGCCGGCGACGGCCGTGGACCGCTCGCTGACGCGTCGACGGATCGCCGTGGCGCTCGCCATGCTGACCGTCGAGCGCAGTGGCGAGGCAGCCACCCGGCACCTCATCCGGCCGGAGCGGGCTCGGATCCTTCCCGCGGGCGCGATCATCGTGGACGCCGTCCTCGAGCGCTATCGGGCCGATCGCCTCCGGGTGTCCGAGGCGGGCATCCGCGAAGGCGCCATCCTGGCCCCCGACCACGGGGGATCTGCGTGGCGCGACCGCCTCACCCGGCTGGCGCTCGGCTGGACGGAGGCGCGCGGATCCGACTAGGGCGGAGACCGGGCGGCCGGCTGGCCCGCCGGGCTACAGCCCCGCGACCAGCCGCCCGAGGGCGCGCCGGAAGGCGAGGCTCGACACGCCGCGCCACGTCGTCCCGACGGTCCGGCGCAGCCGCGCCAGCTCGCGCTCGCGGTCCACGAGGTAGCGCCCGATCGCGGCGCTCTCCATCTCGTCGAGGTCGCCCGCGTGCTCCACGAGGAACGTGCGGGCCAGCCCGGCGGCAACGTCGGCGTCGTGGAGCCAGCCGAGGTGGTCCTGGAGCGCCACCACCTTCTCGATGACGGGCCCGGCGTCGGCGCCCAGCGCCTCGCGCACGAACTCGAGCGTGTAGCGCAGCCACTTGGCGGCGATCCGGAGGTCGTGGAGGGTGTTGACGTCGGCCCAGCGCATCACGGGCTCGTAGGCGCGGACGGCCTCATAGGCAGCCCAGATGCGCGACGGCATCGCGTCGCGGACGCGGTGCGGCTCGGTCGGGCCCACCGGCCGGGATCCCGCGCCCTCGGCCTGCACGAACGCGGCGTACTCCTCGGTCCACTTCGCGTACCGCTTCGAGTCGAGCTCATGGACCAGCAGCACGCGGGCCGCCTCGCGTCGCGTTCGCCAGGTGGCGATGAGCGGCTCGAACGCGGCGGCCTCCTTGGCGCTCTGGCCCTTCTGGTAGGCCTCGGCCGCCTCGATCAGGACATCGAGGTCGCGCACCGCCCCGAGGTCGGCGGCCACGTCGCGCAGCCGTTGGCGGTGGCGTCGCGTCCGCCGCTCGTCGAAGGCCGGGCCGAAGACGCGCCACGCGGCCCGCTGGCGCCGGGTGGCCACGCGCATGGCGTGGAGCTCCTCGGCCTCGCGGCCCTCGCGGGTCCCGGCCTCCCGGGCGAACATGCGAGCGAGGTGGAAGCGAAGCACCTTGCGCCCGGCCTCCGCGAGGTGGTCGTCGGGCAGGACGCCGGGGGTCTTGCCCGCGGTGAGCCGCGGCGCCGGGCGCTCGTCGCCGGCCGACTGCGGCGCCTTGTCGCGCTCGGGCACCGTCACCGCGACCGCAGCAGGCGCAGCACTGCCGACCAGGGCCGGCGGCTCCTCGCGGTGGACCGCGGTCAGCGCCCGCTCCAGCTTGGAGGTCTGCGCCGGGACCAGCTCCTCGATCTCGGACAGCAGGTCGACCAGTGGCTCCAGCGCCGCCTCGTCGCCCTCGCGCAGCTCCAACTCGAGCTCCGCGAAGCGCTCGACGACCCGGCCCGCGGCCATCACCGAGACGTCGTCGACCGACACCTCGACCACCGCGCCCTCACGCCCGTAGTCGCGCTTGCGCCGCGTCTGGCGGATCTGGGCGATCTCGCCCAGCGCCTCGTCGCCCGCCAGGCGGACGACGGCATCCCTCGCGTCTGAGGCTGGCCACGATGCGGCGGGCTGGCCCTCGACGGCCGGCCCCTCGAGCTCCTCGCGCCGGTGGACCGCGCCCCCGTCGTCCACGCGCCGCAGGCCCTTGAGCGTGATCGCCGTGCCGCCGTCGCCGCTCCGGAGCCGGCCCGCGTACCCCGCCCGCGCCAGCGCCCCGTCGGCGGTGTCGACGTAGCGGTCCTCGATCTCCGCCGTCCGCGCCGGCCCGAGCGCGCTGAACCCGCCCAGCTCGTCGCCGGCGATGAGCCGTTCGCCCGTCGCCACGTCCGTCATGCGGAACTTGAGCTCCACCTCCATCGGGGGCTCCGCCTCAAGCTGGGTCATGCCCTGGGGTCCATCGAACCCGTCTTGACCTGCGGCCGCATCGGCTCGACGGCCTGGGCTGCCGCGACCGCGGCGTCCTCCTTGAGGACGGCAAACGTGTCCACCGTTCCCTCCCGGGACTCGATGACCTCCGTGCGCAGCCAGTGGCCGTCGGCCTGGAGCTGCCACGATCGGCGGTCGTCGTTGAGCATGACCTCGATGATCCGCGCCAGCCTCGCCTGGAGCCCGTGGTCCTCGACCGGGGTCACCACCTCGACGCGCCGGTCGAGGTTCCGCTCCATCAGGTCGGCGGAGCCGATGTACCACTCCGGCCGGCCGGCGCCGGCGAACATCCAGATCCGCGAGTGCTCGAGGAACTCGCCGATGATCGAGCGCACGCGGATCCGGTCCGAGACCCCGGGGATCCCCGGCAGCAGGCTGCAGCCGCCGCGGACGATGAGGTCGACGTGGACGCCTGCCCGGGACGCCTCGTACAGGGCCTCGACGACCAGCGTGTCGACCAGGGAGTTGACCTTGAGCACGATCCGCGCGGGGTGCCCGGCCTTGGCGTAGGCGATCTCGCGGTCCACGAGCTCGAGGAACCGCGTGCGCAGCGTGATCGGCGCCACCAGGAGCCGGCGGAACACGCGCTGGCGGGAGAGGCCGGTGAGCGTGTTGAACAGGTCGGTGACGTCCGCGCCCAGCTCCTCGCGGCACGACAGGAGGCCCAGGTCCACGTACAGCCGGGCGGTCTTGCTGTTGTAGTTGCCGGTGCCGATGTGGACGTAGCGCCGGAGGCCCGAGCCCTCGCGCCGGACGACCAGCAGGACCTTGCTGTGGGTCTTGAGGCCCAGGACGCCGTACACCACGTGGGCGCCGGCCTGCTCGAGCTTGCGGGCCCAGATGATGTTGTTCGCCTCGTCGAACCGCGCCTTGATCTCGACCAGGACCACGACCTGCTTGCCGCGCCCGGCCGCGTCGATCAGCGCCTGGACGGTGGGGGAGTCGCCCGACGTGCGGTAGAGCGTCTGCTTGATCGTGAGGACGTCGGGATCGTTCGCCGCCTGGATGAGGAACCGCTCCACCGTGGCCGTGAAGGACTCGTACGGGTGGTGGACCAGGATGTCGCCGGCCCGGATCTGGGCGAACACGTCGGCGGGCTCGTCCTCGTCGGCTGGCTGGAGGCGGGCGGGGACGACTGGCGCGTAGGGCGCCGCCTTGAGGTCGGGCCGGTCGAGGTCGACGAGCTGCCAGAGCGCGGTGAGGTCGAGCATCCCCGCGACGTCGAAGCAGTCCTCGTCGCGGACGCCGATCCCCTTCACGAGGATCTGGCGGGTCGATTCGGGCATCGAGCGCTCGACCTCGAGCCGGACCGCCTCGCCGAAGCGCCGGCGGCGGACCTCCTCCTCGATGGCGAGCAGCAGGTCGTCGGCCTCGTCCTCCTCGACCGTGATGTCCGCGTCGCGCGTGACCCGGAACAGGTGGGTCTCGAGGATCTCCATGCCCCGGAACAGCTCGTCGAGGTTCGCCTCGATGACCTGATCGAGGAGCACGAACTTGTCGCGCTCGACCGCGAACAGGCGGGGCAGGCTGGGCGGGATCTTGACCCGGGCGAAGCGGATCTCGCCGGTGTCCGGGTCGCGCAGGCCCGCGGCGATCGAGAGCGAGAGCGTGCTGATGTACGGGAACGGGTGGCCCGGGTCCACGGCGAGGGGCGTGAGCACCGGGAAGATCTCGTCGTGGAAGCGGCGGCGGAGGTTCTCGTGGTGCTCGGGGACCTCGTCGTAGTCCACAATGGCCACACCCTCGGCAGCGAGCGCTGCCTGGATCGAAGCCCAGATGGACGCGTGCTCGGTGATCAGCGTGCGGACGCGGTCCCTGATCGCGTCGAGCTGCTGGAAGGGGGTCAGCCCGTCCGACGACACCGCGGTCGCGCCGGCGCGGACCTGGCGCCGGAGGCCGGACACGCGGACCTGGAAGAACTCGTCGAGGTTGCTCGCGAAGATGGCAAGGAACTTCACGCGCTCCAGCAGCGGGTTGCGCGCGTCGCGCGCCTCGTGGAGCACGCGGGCGTTGAACTCGAGCCACGACAGCTCGCGGTTGAGGATCGGCGCCCGATGGTCACGCCCGACACGGCGCCGGCCGCGGCCGACGCGGGGTCCGGGTGCGGGGCGTACTGCGGCCATGATCCTCTCGGTCGGCGACGGGGACACGACCAGTCGGCGCACAGCACAGCGCCGCTCCGGTTCCCGGTCGGGGGCGGAGCATACCACGCGCGCGCGTGAGCCCCCGGACCGGACGACCTCTCGACGAGGCTCCGTCGAGGCCTTGGGAACCGGGCTCGCGGTCCCGGCGTCCGGCCCCCGTCCGGAGTCAGGAGGGGGTCCGCATGCGCGGTCTGCAGCAACTGCTGGCAGCGGGCGTGGTGTCGGTGCTGGCGCTTGCCGGCTGTGCCGCCCCGCCCAGCCAGTCACCGGGCGCGCTACCGGCGGCGGCCACCACCCCGGGCGCGTCGGGCGAGCCGGGGCCGCTCCCGGCGCCGCCGACCGCGCCCGCCGCCCCGCCGAGCGGTGCACGGATGCGGGTGGAGTTCGAGGGGAAGCGCGGCTGCGATGCTGGCGTCGTCTGCACGGCCAGGCTCAGCGTGCTGCCCGACGGGACCGATCTCGGTGCGAACCCCAGCTGGGAGCCGTCGAGGACGGACCCGACGTGGCAGTCGACCGGCGAGACTGTGCTGGGCGCGCCGCCCGAAGGCGACCTGCCCGTCCTCGTTGCCGGCGCTCACCTCCTCGTCTGGTCGGTGTCCGTCGAGGCGATCGTGACCGACGGCCCCGGCAGTCCGCCCGTGCTCGCGACGCGCTGCACGTCGCGCGTCGTCGTGGCGCCCGCAACGACGCTCCTCACGCTCCGCGTGCGGTTCGGGGCGGCCTCGACGCTGGCCTACGGCTCCAGCCAGTGCACGATCCGCGCCATCGACTCTGGCGCGACACCTCCGCCCACGGCAGCCCCCATCAGCGGCACCGCCACGGTGCCCGCCGCCCTGCTCCTGACGACGTGGCGGAAGGTGGCCACACCCGACCTGGGCAGTCTGCGCACCCTCGGCTGGAGGATCGTGCTCGGCGTGGCCCCGGACGGCGCGTTCATCGCGATCCTGAGCTCGGCGGAGCAGCAGCCCGCGCTCGTCCTGCGGTCGGCGGACGGCGAGGCGTGGACGGTCGTGGGCACGCTCCCCGACAGCAAGGGCTCCTGGGTCATGTCGGTCGCGGGGAACCAGCACGCGATCGTGGCCGCCGGCGGGGCGCCCGACGGGAAGCCGGGCATCTGGTCATCGGCCGATGGAATCGCCTGGTCCCGCCTCCCGGCGTCGGGCGCGGACGGGCTGGTCAGCGTGTCTGCCCTGGCGGCCAACTCGGCAGGGTTCGTGGCGCTGGGGGACGGCCGCGGCGTGGCGCCCTGGATCAGCTCGGATCCCGGGACGGCCTGGCACCACGTGGGCTCGCTGGTCACCAATTCGAATGCCGCCGCCCTCGGCATCGCGCCCAACGGCGCTGGGTTCGTGGCTGCGGGATGGGCCAACCTCCGCCCGATGCCCGCCGCCGCCAGCGCAAACACGTACGACGCCGCGGTCTGGCTCTCCGATAACGGCCGCTCCTGGACGCCAGCATCGGTGACCGATGCGGGCGGCGTCACGCTCTGGAACGTCGCGGCGCGCGGGTCGCAACTCGTAGCGTTGGGCGATCAGCGCTGGCCGCAGCAGGGCGCAGGGGTGTTCGTCTCGAGCGACGGCGGCAGGACGTGGGCGCATGCCGCCGGCCCCGGGCCGGACTCGGCCTGTTGCGGCCTGAGCGCGGTCGCGGACGGCTACCTCGCGACCACGAACACCGTCTGGGCCTCGCGCGACGGGACAACCTGGGATGACGCGGCGTGGACCGCGGCAGCTGGCCCGGCCACGAGCGACTTGCGAACGGTCCGGGTCGCGGCGAACGGGACGCGGGTCATCGCGGCGACGACGTCCGCGACCGTGGCGCCGGCCTTCTGGATCGGCTCAGCTCGATAGGCGTCGGGCCAGCCGACAGCGTCTCGCGTTCAGCCCTCGGCCACGTACCGCCGATCGCCCGTCGTGGGGTCCACCCAGACCCGCATCGGGACGCCGGTCGTCGGGTCCACGAAGCGCTCCTCGGTAGGCCGGAAGCGGCCGTCTGGACGCCCGGTCTCGCCGCCGCCCGGGCCGTGGCCCTCGCCGGACAGCTCCGCGTGGAGCGATCGATAGCGCGTCCGCTCGAGCGCGACGGCGGCCACGAGGACCGCACCCGGGATGAACATGAACAGCGCACCGAAGAGGTCCCCGCCGGACAGGGGGGTCGCCGCGATGGCGATCCCCCCGAGCATCATCAGGGCGCCCAGCCCGCCGATCAGCCAGCGGGCCAGCGCGACGCCCACGGCTACTCGCCCGGCTGCGGCGCTCCTGCGTCAGGAGCGATCACCACGGCCGTCCCGTAGGCCACGATCTCGGACATCGTCCCGGCCAGCTCGGACGAGTCGAAGCGCATCGAGATCACCGCGTTGCCGCCCACCATCGTCGCGTTCTGGACCATGCGGTCGATCGCCTGCCGGCGCGTGTCCTCGAGGAGGCTCGTGTACTCGTGGATCTCGCCGCCCGCGATCGAGCGCAGGCCGGCCATGAGGTTGCCCCCCAGGCCCCGGCTCCGGACCACCAGCCCGAACACCTGGCCCTTGGTCTCCGTCACGCGGTACCCCGCCACGAACGGTGCGGTCGAGATGATCATTGCGTCCCTCCATGCCAGTGGCGATCGCCGCCCGATGCGGACGGCTCGCGCCCGTGGTCTGTCTGGCGTCGTTCGCGATGGGCCGCGCACGCATCGCACGGGCACTGCTCCCGCAGGAGCATGAACGAGTGGAACCCCGAGTCATGGCCGTCGCCCCAGGTGGGCTGCACGGCGTAGTTGCCGACGAGCGCGAGGCCGATGAGCTTCGTCTGGTCCGCTGTCAGCGTGGGGTTGCTGTCGAGCCAGCCGGGCAGCCCCGCCTCGCCTCGGCAGTACGCGCACGGGCACAACCAGCGGAGCGTCGTCGCGTCGTACGTCGTCTGGTGGCCGTCCGCCCACTCGAGGCGAACGGTCCCGGCGGCGCGGTCCGCGTCGATGCGCAGAGGGCGGGTCCGGGCGTCATCCTGCATGCGTCGATCCTACTCCGGCCCGGCGCCCGGCCCGGCCCCGGGCCCGACCCCACCGCCCAGCAGGCGGGCGACGATGGCGAAGCCCTCGGGCGTCCCCTTCCAGCGGGCGC
>JAJYMP010000337.1 GCA_021786915.1 Chloroflexota bacterium | reverse complement strand
GCCAGCCGTCGAGCACCGGCTTCACATACACCGGGTCGTGGACGCTTCCGGAGCTGGTCCGCCACATCGAGGCGGGCGAGGTCGTTGCCATCAGCACCGCCTCCGACGGGGGCAACGGCAGCCCCGAGCTCGTTGCGCTGACCACCGGCGGCCAGCGCGTGGCGGTGGTGGCCGGCGTCCCGGCGGGAGACGCGTCCGACGCGCTCCGGGCGATGGGTTACGGCCGGCTCCTGACCGCGGAAGCGCAGTCGCTCTCAGGATCGGTCGGCGGCCCGCCGTCGACCCTGCAGACGGTGTTCACGATCCTGCTCATCGCCCTCGTTGCGGTCGCGGTCCTCGCCCTCCTGCCACAGGTGCTCCGCCTGTCGCGCGACGGCCGTGGTCGCCGTTTCACGGCCGTCGGCCGGCCCTCGGACTCGGCGATCCAGGCGCGCGTGCCCTCGGTGCGCCTGGACCAGGTGGCTGGCGTGGAGGAGGCCAAGACCGAGCTGCTCGAGACCATCGAGTTCCTGCGCAACCCCGCTCGGTTCGCGGCCGTGGGCGCGCGGCCCGTCCGCGGCGTCCTGCTCTCAGGCCCGCCGGGAACGGGCAAGACCATGCTGGCGAAGGCCGTGGCCGCGGAGGCGGGGGTGCCGTTCTTCGCCGCGTCGGGCTCGGACTTCATCGAGAAGTACGTCGGCGTGGGGGCGCGGCGGATCCGCGACCTGTTCGCGGCAGCGCGGCGCGAGGGCCGGGCGGTCGTGTTCGTGGACGAGATCGACGCGATCGCGCGGCGGCGCGGGGGCGAGAACGGCAGCGACGAGCGAGATGCCACGCTCAACGCGCTCCTCGTCGAGATGGACGGCTTCGGCCCCAACGACAACGTCGTCGTCCTCGCCGCCACGAACCGGCCCGATGTCCTCGACCCGGCGGTCCTCCGCCCGGGCCGGTTCACGCGCAAGGTCAGCGTCCCGATGCCGGACCGCGACGCGAGGCTCGCGATCCTGCGCGTCCACGCCGAGGGCAAGCCGCTGAGTGCCGACGTCGATCTGCCGGCCGTTGCGCGCAAGACCTACGGGTTCTCGGGCGCGATGCTCTCGGACCTGCTCAACGAATCCGCGATCCTCGCCGCGCGTCGCCAGTCCGAGGTCATCGACCCGCCCGACGTCCAGGCGGGCTGGCTCAAGGTGGCGGTGGGCACGAGCCGGGTCCGCTCGATGGACGAGCGCGAACGGAGCATCATCGCCGCCCACGAGGCGGGCCACGCCGTGACGGGCTACCTCGTGGGCGAGAAGCGGCGGGTCGAGGAGATCAGCCTGTACGCGCACGGCGACGCGCTGGGCATCACGGTGTCGAGCCAGGAGGACAATGACCTGCCGTCGGAATCGGACCTGCAGGCGCGGCTGGTGGCGCTCCTCGGCGGGCGCGCGGCCGAGAACCTGCTGTTCCACGACGTGACCGGCGGCGCAGCGGACGACTTCGAGAAGGCGACCAACCTGGCGCACGTGATGGTCACGCGACTGGGGATGGGGCGAGACCCGTCCGACGCCTCGCGCGGGGCGACCGGGCGCGGGGTGCTGTCGGCCGTCGTGGTCACCGACCGGGTCCGGCCGAGCTCCGAGGTGGCGGCGGCGCAGGACCGCGCGACGCGCTCGATCCTCGACGCGGCGTACCGGCGCGCGTCCGAGGTGCTGCTCGCGAACATGGGCCTGCTGTCGCGCGTGGCGGCGTACCTGTACGAGCAGGAGCGGATGTCAGGCGACGAGCTCGAGCGCGTGGTGGCGGGCGAGCTCGAGCCGGTCGATGCCCAGGGTTGGCGTGCGGCGTCGTCGAACCCGCGGCCGTGGGACGAGATCCCGGGCAGCTTCTCGCGCGGCGAGGCGGCGGAGGAGGAGCGCCGCGAGGCGGTCGAGGTCGAGACCTCCGTCGCCGCTGGCGCCCCGCTGCCCGCTCGGAACCGGCGCCGCTCGGGTCTGCGCAACCGCTTCCGGCGCGCCCTGCCGCGGACCGTGCACGTGGCGCTGGTCCGCCTCGCTGCCGCGTTGGAGGGCGAGCCCGAGGACGCGGCCGGCGGTCACTGATCGCGCGCGCCAGGAAACCGAGGTCCCCTCAGGCGGGAGGCTGCAATGCGCCTGTGGTGTCGCTTGGGCGGCGAGTCTGGCCGTCTCCCCCGCCCCCCGACTTCTCGCGTCGCGCCATGGTGGGCGGGCCGCGGGCCGCTTGTCGCCCACACACCCGAGCTGCTTCGAAAACCCCTCGCGAGGACGACTGGACGCCCATCTTCAAACGCGGCGGTGGCGCGGCGGTGGCGCGCGTGCCATGTGAGCTGTCACACCCGCCCGTACGCTAGGGGTCGCATGCAGCTTGTCGACGGGAGCCACGTCTTCGCCGCCACGGACCTCGTCGGGTTCCTGGCGTGCGAGCACCTGACCGGGCTGGAGATCGCGCGGCTGGCGGGCCTGGTCGAGCGCCCATTCCGGGACGATCCCGAGCTGAAGGTGATCCAGGAGCGCGGGTTCGAGCACGAGGCCCGGTACCTGGCGTCCCTGGTCGCCGCCGGCCGGACCGTCACCGAGATCGCGCTCGACGGATCGATTGCGGATCGCGCGGAGCAGCTGCGGGCAGCGGCGGCCGAGACGGAGGCCGCCCTCCGCCGCGGCGATGACGTCGTCTACCAGGCCACGTTCTTCGACGGCCGGTGGCGGGGCCACGCGGACTTCCTGCTGCGCGTCGAGCGGCCGAGCGCGCTGGGCGCGTGGAGCTACGAGGTGGCCGACACGAAGCTGGCCCGCCACGTGAAGGCCAGCGCCATCCTCCAGATCTGCTCGTACGTGGAAGGGCTCCAGCGCATCCAGGGCGTCGAGCCCGAGCACCTGCACGTGGTCCTGGGCGGCAAGGCCCGCGAGACGGCCACGTTCCGGGTCGCGGACTTCATGGCCTACTACCGGATGGCCAAGCGGCTGTTCGAGGCGCACGTGGCTGAGACGACGCCCGCCAACCCGCCGGTCGGCACGTACCCGGAGCCCGTCGAGCACTGCGACGTGTGCCGCTGGGACGAGGTCTGCTCCAAGCGTCGCCGGACGGACGACCACCTCTCGCTCGTAGCCGGGATCACGTCCCGTCAGCGGCGGGCGCTCGTCGAGCGTGGCGTCGACACCCGCACCGGCCTCGCCCTCGCCACGCTGCCGATGACGCCGAAGCTGGAGGGCGCGAGTGCCGTGGGCATCGAGCGCGTCCAGAGGCAAGCGGCGATCCAGGTCCGCGATCCCGCGCCCGGCGGCGGGCGGCTGTGGGAGCTGGTCGAGCCGTCCCGACTCCGCGACGGCACCCTCGAGCCGGACCGCGGCCTGCTCGCGCTGCCGGACCCGCGCCCGGGCGACCTGTTCTTCGACATCGAGGGCGACCCCTACGCCGCCGACGACGGCATCGACTACCTGTTCGGTGTGCTCGAGCCGGGCGTGGTCGCGGCGGGGCCGGACGGAGCGCCGACGCCGACGTTCCACGCCGTCTGGTCGCGGGACGCGCACGGGGCGGTGACCGAGGCGGCGGAGCGGGCGGCCTTCGAACGGCTGATGGACCTGTTCCGCGACCGGCTGGCGAAGGACCCCAAGATCCACATCTACCACTACGCGCCGTACGAGCCCACCGCGCTGCGGCGCCTCATGGGCCGCTACGGCACGCGCGAGGACGAGGTGGACGGCCTGCTCCGCGCCGGCACGCTGGTGGACCTCTACCACGTCGTCCGCCAGGGGATCCGCGCCTCGGTCGAGAGCTACTCGATCAAGCGCCTCGAGAAGCTGTACGGGTTCGGGCGCGAGATCGACCTGCGCGACGCGGGCAGCTCGATCGCCGCATTCGAGGCGTGGCTCCAGGGCGTGGACGCGGAGCACGGCGAGGAGACGCTGGCGCGCATCGAGGCCTACAACCGCGACGACGTCGTGTCCACGCTGATGCTCCGCGACTGGCTCGAGACCAGAGTCCGGCCGGCACTCGCCGCCCTGCTCGGCGGCGACCCGCCGCGCAAGCTCCCGCGGGAGCCCGAGCCGCACGCGGAGCTGGCGGTTGAGCTGTCCGAGGTGGAAGCCCTGGCGGAGCGGCTCGCGCCGGACGGCGTCGACGACGGCACGCCCGACGGACACGGGCGCTGGCTGCTCGCGCAGCTCCTGTGGTGGCACCGGCGCGAGGACAAGTCGTTCTGGCGCCGCTGGTACGAGCTCAAGGACGAGCTGACCGACGAGGAGCGGATCGACGCCCCCGAGCCGCTCGGCGGTCTGGAGTTCGTGCAGGAGCTCGGCCCGGACAAGCGCTCGATGGTCTACCGCTATCGCTTCCCCGAGCAGGAGCACCAGATCAAGGTGGGCGGCACCGTCAGGGCGCAGGACGGCAGCTACCCGGGAACGGTGATCGCGATGGACGAGGCCGAGCGAACGCTTGACCTCAAGCGTCTGCCGACGGAGACGCCAGACGCCCTCCGCTCGCTCATCCCGTTCGACTTCGTGGACCCGACGGACCTCCACCGGAGCCTGCTGCGGCTGGGCGAATGGGTCGCCGAGCACGGCATCACCGGCGATGGGCCGCATCGCGCCGCCCGGGACCTGCTGCTGCGCGAGCCCCCGCGTGCGGGCCAGCCCGACGGCAGCGTGGTCCGCGACGAGGCCACAGATGCCGTCGAGGCGGCCGTGGCGGCCGCGCTCGCCCTCGACCAGAGCTACCTCGCCATCCAGGGGCCGCCCGGCTCGGGCAAGACGTACATCGGCGCCCGCATCGCGATCGCGCTCGCGGAGCGGGGCCTGCGGGTGGGCGTGACCGCCAACAGCCACAAGGTCATCGGGCACCTGCTGGGCGAGGTGGCGGACGTGGCCCGGCGCGAGGGTCGGCCGATGCCGCGGATCGGCCAGCGCACCGACGCCGACAAGCGAGTCTCGTTCGCGGGCGCCCGGCCGCTCAGGGAGAACGCGGCCGCGGAGCGAACCCTGCTCGACCGCGAGCTCGACGTGGTGGGCGGCACGGCGTGGACGTGGTCCCGCCCCGAGTTCGCCGGTCTGCTCGACGTGCTGATCGTCGACGAGGCCGGGCAGATGTCCCTCGCCAATGCGCTCGCCGTGTCGCAGGCGGCCAAGTCCGTCGTGCTTCTGGGCGACCCGCAGCAGCTCGACCAGCCGCTGAAGGGCTCGCACCCGCCGGGGGCCGAACGGTCCGCGCTCGCGCACCTGCTCGACGGCGCGGCCACGATGCCCGCGGACCGCGGCATCTTCCTCGCGTGGACGCGCCGGCTGCACCCGTCGATCTGCGCGTTCACCTCGGAGGCGTTCTACGAGGGGCGCCTGGAGCCCATCGAGGGCCTGGACCGGCAAGAGCTGCTGGATGCCGAGGGTGAAGGCGCCGGTGGATCATCGGGCGTGCGCCTCGTCGCCGTCCCGCACGCGGGCAACTCGAACGAATCGCCCGAGGAGGCGGCGGCGGTCGCGGGGCTGCTCGATGCCCTCGCCGGGAGCGCGCTCTGCTGGAGGGACGCGACGGGCCGGGAGCGCCCGGTCCGCCTCGAAGACGTCCTGGTCGTCACGCCGTACAACGCGCAGGTCGGCGCGCTGGAGGCGCTGCTCCCGGAGGGCGCCCGGATCGGCACCGTGGACAAGTTCCAGGGCCAGGAGGCGCCCGTCTCGATCTACTCGATGGCCACGTCCACCCAGGGCGAGGCCCCGCGCGGCATGGAGTTCCTCTACTCGCTCAACCGCCTCAACGTGGCCACCTCACGCGCCCGGTGCGTGGCCTACGTCGTCGCGAGCCCGGGACTGCTGCGGGTCCGCGCCCGCACGCCGCGCCAGATGCAGCTCGCCAACGCGCTCGCCCGCTTCGCGGAGCATGCGCAGGGGCCCGGCGGAACGGGGGCGGGCGCGGCAGGGCTCCGAGTGCAGGCTACTGAGCCTGCGCACGCCGCCAACCGCGCAGGCCCGAACCTGGCGCAAACAAGCGCCTCGGACAGCGCAACTGGAGAGAGGTAGCGCGCGTCTCACGCGACACGAAGGACCGATGGGGGGCTTGGCATGGACGACGCGCAAGATGCAGACGAGACGCAGCCTGCGGTTCAGCCCCTTGACGTGAAGGCCCAGGGCCGGTCCAGACTCCGCCGCGCTGGCCCGCAACTCGGTGCTCGCCGTCTGGGGATCCTGGCAATCCTAGTCGTCGCCCTGATCGCCGTGTCGGCCGGCCTCCAGGCGGTGACCAGCCCCTCGAACCCGGCGTGGCAGTACGGACCGGGCGGCTCGCAAGCCGCCGTCGAATCCCCGTCGAGCCTGCCGTCCGTATCACCCACGCCCTCCTCGGACCCAATCGCCGACGAGGTGGACGGCGACGAGGGGATCAGCCTTCCCACGGCCTGGCTCGCCCCGCGCGACGGGCGCATCCAGCTCTACCCCGACAAGCCGTCGGTTCTGCCCGGCGAGGCGCTCAAGCTCCGCGCCTCCAGCGACGCCGGGCTCTTCTCGCTCGTCATCACGCGAGACGGCGCCCGCCCTCACGTGGTCTTCCGGCATTCGGGCTACGTCGTCCAGGACTCGCGCGACAACCTGACGATCGACCAGGCGATGCTCACGGTGCGCGCCAACTGGCCGGTCGTGGCGACGATCCCCACTGCCCACTGGGCGCCCGGCGTGTACGTGGCCGCGGCGCGCGACTCGCGCGGGCGCACCAGCAGCGCGCTGTTCGTCGTGCGGAGTCCCGAGATCCGCCGCACCGACATCCTCTACACGCTGCCGGTCATGACCTATCAGGCGTACAACATCTGGGGCGGATCGGACCTCTACAGCACGCCTCGCGCGTACCGCGTCTCCTTCGACCGCCCGTATGCGCCGAGCGCCGGTCTGGCGCAGTACCCGGCGTACGACCGCCTCACGCTGGTCTGGGCCGAGAAGCACGGCTACCACCTCGCCTTCACCACCGACTACGACCTCGCCGCCGGACCGCCGGCGACCGCCCCGGCCGTGCTGCTCCTCCTGGCCCACACCGAGTACGTCCCGGCGTCGCTCTACAACTGGGTGGACGAGCACGTGAACAGGCTCGGCGACATGAACGTGGCCCTGTTCGGCGCCAACACCTTCTACTGGCAGGCACGCCTCGCTCGCGGCCCCCAGGGCGTCGGCCGCCCATCTGACATCGTCTCGTACAAGGACTGCGGCATCGACCCGGTGACGGCCAGGAACCCCGCCCTCACGACGTGCCGCTGGCGCGAGGCGCCGGTGAACCGGCCGGAGACCGGCCTGTGGGGCGCCATGTACTCGGGGATCGTCGGCACGGGCCACAGCGGCTTCGACCTCACCCTGACGGGTCAGATGCCCAGCTGGGCAATCGAGGGCACGGGGTGGGCGCCTGGCACGGTTCTCGGCGGGCTGCTCGGAGGCGAGGCCGACATGACCTCGACGCGCGATGGCGGGGTGATGTCGCTTGCCAGCGTGAAGGGACCAGCCTCTCGCCACGAGCATGGGACCATCGGGGCGGTCCGCTGACCGGGACGGACTGGATCATCGCGACCTCCGCTGCATTGGTCAACCGGCAGGCGCCGG
>JAJYMP010000132.1 GCA_021786915.1 Chloroflexota bacterium | reverse complement strand
GACCGCCTGGCGGGCGGCCTCGAGCGCGCGGTTGTCGCCGGCCGCGCGGCCGATCCCCATCAGCGCGGAACCCGCGTCCTTCATGATCGTGCGGACGTCCGCGAAGTCGAGGTTGATGAGGCCGGGGACCGTGATGATGTCGCTGATCCCGGCGACGCCCTGGCGGAGCACGTCGTCCACCACACGGAAGGCGTCGACGATCGAGGTGTTCTTCTGGACCACGTCGCGCAGCCGGTCGTTCGGGATCGTGATCAGCGTGTCGACCTTCGCCTTGAGCTCCTCGGCGGCCTTCTCGGCGACGAGCTTGCGCCGCTGGCCCTCGAAGCTGAACGGCTTGGTGACGACGCCGATGGTCAGCGCGCCCTGCTCCTTGGCGATCTCGGCCACGACCGGGGCCGCGCCCGAGCCGGTGCCGCCGCCCAGGCCCGCGGTGATGAACACCATGTCCGAGTCCGCGATCGCGTCCGCGATCTTGTCGCGGTCCTCCTCGGCGGCGCGCTGGCCGATCGTGGCGTCGCCGCCCGCGCCGAGGCCCCGCGTGATCTTGTCGCCGATGCGGATCTTGTGCGGGGCGTCCGACTGCAGCAGGGCCTGCGCGTCGGTGTTGCAGGCGATGAACTCCACGCCCATCATCTCGGCCCGGATCATGCGGTTGACGGCGTTGCTGCCGCCCCCGCCGACGCCGACGACGCGGATGAGCGCGAAGTTCTCGGAATCGGATCGCAGCGGCATCAGGGCTCTCCCGGCTTCGAGCGAAGGCTGGCGTCTGGAGTGTCGGTTTCGGACCCTACCCTGTGGCACCGTGCGAAGGCTCGGCCCGCGACGGGTATGGCTGGGCGTCTGGGGAGTATACGCGCGCGGCAATGGTTGCGGTCAGGCGTGGTATACGCCTGACCGACGCGGATGGTGCGGGCCTGCAACGTGGGCCGCCGGCTCGGGCGGGATGCCGCGAGGATCCGGGTGGCGAGGCGCTGGCCGGTCGGACGCGCGGCGGCGCCCGGCTATCCCGCCAGGAAGCTCAGCCGCACCCGGCGCGTCTCGTGGTCCGCGTTGGGGTCGAGGAGCGCGATCGACTGCCACGTCCCCAGCTCCAGGCGCCCGCCCAGCACCGGCACCGTGACCGACGGCGAGGCGAACAGCGGCAGGACGTGGTCCGCCCCGTGGCCCCGGCCGCCGTGGCGGTGGATGTAGCGGTCGTCGCGCGGGAGCAGCCGGTCGAGGGCGGCGAGCGCGTCCTCGTCCGAGCCGGAGCCCAGCTCGAGGATCACGAGGGCCGCCGTGGCGTGCGGCACGAACACCGAGAGCAGCCCGTCGGCGCCCTGGGAGGCGTCCGATGCGAAGCGCGCGCAGGCCGGCGTCAGATCGGTGAAGCCGCGGGCGCTCCCGGTCCTGACCTCGATCTCGAGCGAGCGCATGGCGAGCCTACGGGAAGAGGTTGCGGATCCCGTTGCGGATGCGGCCGAGGAAGCTCGTGCCGTCGTCCGAGGACTCGTACTGCAGCGGCTCGCCGGCCACGACCTGGTTGGCGCCCCAGCGGAGCAGTCCGACCGAGGTGGCGTAGGACGGGTCCGAGATCGTGTCGGTGAGCCCGCCCATGCCGGTCGGGCCCGAGACGCGCACCTGCATCGCGAGGACCTCGCGGCCGAGCTCGGCGGCACCGGCGAGCTGCGCGCCGCCGCCGGTGATGATGAGGCCGGCCGGGAGCATGCCCTGGCCCGCCTTCTTCATCTCCTCCTTGAGCAGCTCGTAGGTCTCGCGCATGCGGGCCTCGATGATCTGCGCCAGCTCCAGGCGGCTGATGGTCCGCCCCCCGTCATCGCCGGGGTCGTTGATCGTGATCTCCTCGTCCTCGACGTTGCGCAGGTCGCAGGTGCCGTGACGGAGCTTGAGCTCCTCGGCAACCGGGAGGTGCGTCCGCAGCCCGATGGCGATGTCGTTGGTGACGTTGTTGCCGCCCACCGGAAGGACCGCCGTGTGGAACGGCGACCCCTCCGAGAACATCGTGAGGTTGATCGTCCCCGCGCCGATGTCGGCCACGGCCACGCCGTGCTCCTTCTCGGCCTCGATCAGCACGGCCTCGGCCGATGCCAGCCCGTTGACCACCAGCTCGTCGATCTTGACGCCGGCGAGCTGCACGCACTTGGTGAGGTTCTGGACCGCGGTCGCCGAGGCCGACACGATGTGCGCCTCGACCTCGAGCCGCAGGGCGCTCATGCCGAGCGGGTCCTTGACGCCCTCCTGGCCGTCGACGGTGAAGCCACGGCGCTCGACGTGGAGCACGTCGCGGTTGGACGGGATCGACACCGCGCGGGCGACCTCGATCGCCCGGTCGATGTCGGCGCGCGTGACCTCGCGATGGTGCGCGGTCACGGCGACCTGGCCTGTGGAGTTGAGGCTCTCGACGTGGGAGCCGCCCACGCCCACGAACGCCCGGTCGATCTTCCAGCCCGACAGCCGCTCCGCGCGCTCGACGGCGTCCGCGATGCTGCGAACGGTGAGGTCGATGTTGACGATCGCGCCCTTCTTCAGCCCGGTGGCGGGCACGGTGCCGTGGCCCATGATCGTCAGGCGCCCCTCACGGCTGACCTCGCCGATGAGCGCCACGACCTTCGACGTGCCCACGTCGATGCCGACCAGGACCGCTTCCCGTTCCACGTGCCTTGCTTCCCCTCGCTCCTTGGGGGCCCGAACCGCCGGGACCGATGCTAGATGAAGTGCCGCCGGATCAGTGCGACGTTATTGAAGATGCGGAACCCGAAGTTGATGAGGGCCACCAGGTACAAGTCGAGGCTGAGGCGGTCCCCGATGAACACCAGCAGGACCGCGACGATCGCGTTGACCAGGAAGCCGCTGACGAAGATCCGATTGTCGTAGACGCCATCCAGCTCTGCTCGCACCGCACCGAGGACCGAGTCGAGCGCGGCGAGGATCGCCACGGCCGAGTACCGCGAGAGCTCGACACTGACGTTGACGTTGAGGAGCCAACCGGCAGCCAAGCCGATGAACAGACCCACGAGGGGCAGGAGCACGGGCGGGCAGCCTCCGTCCGGGTGACTTTCGTGCCTACGCTACCAGACGACCGCCACGCGGGGCGCCCACGCGCGTCGCGGGGCGCGCGGACGCGGTCGGCGAGCGGCGGGCGCGGGGCGGTCATGACTTGGCGGACGCGGTCGGGCGCGGGGCCGCCGAGGGCTTCGGCGTCACCGTCGGCTGCTGCGTGGCGGTGGGCGCGGGCGTCGGCTTCGGGTTCGGCTTCGGCGTGGCGGCGGGCTTGGGCTTCGAAGCGGGCGCGGCCGAGCCGCGCGGAAGGTAGGTCCCGCTGCGGTCGTCGGCCAGGATCACGCGGCCCACGCTGGCCTCGCGTCCGTACAGCAGGCTGCGGAGCAGGCGCACCTGCCCCGGGATGAGGTCGGTGGTGCGCAGGGTCGGCGTGTAGAAGCCGAACACCGCGGTCCAGCCGTCGGGGACCGACGCGACCGTGAAGCCGTCGGTGTCGTCCAGGCGGATCGCGAGCGCGCTCGCGCTGCTGCCGATGTCCGCAGGCGTGAGGGAGCCCAGGCGCAGCGCCGCGTCCAGCGTCACCGGGTCCAGCGTGGAGCCCACGGCGAGGGTGTCCGAGGTCGCACGGGCGTCGCCCACGACGGGCAGGCCGTCCGCGGCGGACGGGGGTGCGTCGCCCAGCTCGCCGAACAGCAGCCCGGTCTCGTCGACCAGGAACCGGTGATCGCCGGACTGCCACACGAGCAGCGCCTGCCGCTCGGCGACGGCGACCGTCACCGTGTCCGGGAGCGAGACCGTGACTTTGGCGCCGCGCATGCTGGGGATCCCCTCGAGCCGCTGGGCCAGCTGCGTCGAGCTCACGGTGAACACGTTCTGGCCGGACGGGATGACGAGCGCCGCGAGGATCTGGTCCTGCGGGGTCCATGTCGCACCCGTGACCTGGGTGTGCCGGACCGCGAAGGCGCTCGAGGTGGAGAGCCCGTAGAGGCCAGCCAGTCCGGCGAGCATCGCGAGCAGGGCCCCGGCGCGCACCGGCGTGATCCCGGCCGAGGCGCGCCGGATCGGCGGCGTCCGACGACCGGTGCCGCGCCGGATCGCCGGGCGCGCAGCCCCCGGGCGGATCGGGCGGGCCGCGGGCGGTGTGCTTCGCCGGCCCGTCATCGCGGCAGGTCCGCCGTCGTGGGCCGGTGCCGGATCCGGGACGCCTCGCGGGCGAGCGCGAGGTCCACGACGCGCGAGCAGACCCCCGCGAAGTCGTACCCCGCCGACGCGGGGAGCGCCGGGAACAGGCTGATCGGCGTGAAGCCCGGGATCGTGTTGATCTCGGACACGATCAGCTGACGGTCGGCCAGCAGGAAGTCCACGCGCGCGAACCCCTCGCAGCCCAGTGCGCTGTAGGTGGCGCGGGCCAGGTCGAGGAGACGCGCCCTCTCGTCAGCGGTCACCTCCGCCGTGAGCGAGGATTCGGACAGGCCGGGGGTGTACTTCGCCTGGTAGTCGTAGAACTCGTGGCCCGACATGATCTCCCCCGGGCCGTAGACCTCGAGCGCGTCGGGCTCGTTGCCGATGACCGCGACCTCCAGGTCCCGGGCACCGGCGAGGTACCGCTCCACGAGGACGAGGTCGTCGAAGCGGAACGCCTCGAGGAGCGCCGCCGACCGCTCGCCCGCCCCGTGCGCCAGCGTCATGCCCAGCGAGCTGCCGAGGCGCGCCGGCTTGACCATGAGCCTCGCGTCGCCGCCCGCGGTCGCGAACTCGTCGAGCTCGGCCAGGACGCCGTCGGGATCGGCCGCCCAGCGGCGGGCGCGCACCTCGAGCCAGTCCGCCACCGGGAGCCCGAGACCCCGGGCCAGCCGTTTGAACACGGCCTTGTCCATGCCGATCGCGCTGGCCGTGACCCCGGAGCCGGTATAGACGAGCCCCGTCGCCTCGCACAGCGCCTGGATGGTGCCGTCCTCGCCGAACGGGCCGTGGAGGGCGATGAACACGAGCGGCGGCGTGTCGCGGTCGGCCAGCAGGTCGAGCGCCTCCGCGGCCCCGAGCGGGCCCTCGGCGCCGAGCGCCGCCGGATGGTCGTAGACCGCCTGGGGGCGCCCTTCGCGGCGGTGGCCGTCGGGCAGCCGCCACCAGGCGCCCTCGAGCTCGACGTACCACAGCTCGAGCGGGTAGCCCGACCCGGAGAGCGCCTCGGCGATCGCCGTTCCCGACACGATCGACACGTCGTGCTCGGCCGAGGGCCCGCCGAAGACGACGGCGACCGGCGTCTGCGCGGGCACGTGGCCAAGCGGCGGCACGGGCATGATCAGGCGGCCTCCTCTGGCGTCCAGGCGGACCAGTCGCCGGCGAACTCGATCTCGAGCGCGAGCTCGACCCCGAGCCGGTCCCGCACCTCGGCGCGCACCGCCTCGACGAGGCGGCGAACGTCGGACGCGGTCCCCTGCCGGTCGTTGACGATGAAGTTGGCGTGCTTCTCGGACACCACCGCCCCGCCGATCCGCCGTCCCTTCAGCCCGAGGCTGTCGATGAGCCGCCCGGCCGAGTCGCCCGGCGGGTTGCGGAAGACCGACCCGGCCGACCTGAGGCCCAGCGGCTGGTGCTCGCGCCGCCACCGGCGGATCTCGTCGAGACGGCCTGCGATCGTGGCGGCGTCGGCCCGGACCAGCCGGAACGCCGCCCCGAGCACGAGCTCCGAGGGGTTGTCCTTGAGACGGCTGTGACGGTACCCGAAGCCGAGATCCGACGCCGGGACGACCGCCTCCGAGCCGTCCGCCAGCAGCAGCGTGGCCGACTCGAGGATCGCCGCGGTGTCGCCGCCGTGCGCCCCGGCGTTGGCCCACACCGCCCCGCCCACGGTCCCGGGGATCGCGAGCCCGTACTCGAGGCCGGACAGCCCGGCCTTCTGCGTCTCGGTCGCAGCGCGCGCCATGGGCACGCCGGCGTCGGCGGTGTACCGCTCCCCCTCCAGCCGGGACGCCTCCGCGCGGACGGCGATCACGAGGCCGCGCACCCCTGCGTCCGAGACCACGAGGTCGCTCCCCCGCCCCAGCAGCAGGTACGGGATCGCGCGAGCGCGTGCGAACCGCACGAGGCCCCGCAGCTCGAAGGTGTTGTGGGCCGTGGCGAACAGGTCCGCGGGTCCCCCGACGCGCATCGTCGTGTGCTTCGCCATGGGCTCGCCCGCGGTCGCGCGCACGCCGACGCGGCGGGCCAGATCGGCCGCGACGCGGACCGCATCGAGTGCGGCGACGGGACCCGGGCCGGGGCCGGTCACAGCCGCCATCGCCCGGGGCCGGGTTCGGGCGTCCCCGGCCGCCTGCGCGCCACGCCGGACGTCATCGGCCAGCGCCCCGCGCGACGGCGTCGATCGCGTCCTGTGTCGGCAGCGGACGACCCGTCGCGACCGCCAGCACCAGGTCGGCCACCGCATCGGCCGCATGGGGACGGGCTGCGTCGCGCGCCGCGGCCGACATCATCGCGTGGGCCGCGGGATCGGCCAGCAGGCCCGCCACCTCCACCAGGCGGTCCGCGTCGAAGTCCTCGTCCTCCACCAAGAGGGCCGCGCCCCCGGCCGCGTACGACTCCGCGTTGCGTCGCTGGTGGCCGGCGGCGTGGGGGTACGGGACGATCGCCATCGGCAGCGCGAAGGCGGCCGCCTCGGCGAGCGTCGAGGAGCCTGCCCGGCCCACCGCGAGATCGGCCGCGGCCAGGGCTGCGGTCATGTCGTCGTGCAGGAACGCGAAGGGCCGGTAGCGGTCACGGAGCTCGGCCGGGAGCGCCGCGCGGGCGGCGAGCGCGGCCGCGTACCCGTCCTCGCCAGTCACGTGGACGACCCGGACGCGCTCGGTCAGCCGCGGCAGCGCCCCCCAGACCGCCGCGTTGATCCGGCGCACGGCCTGCGAGCCGCCGAACACGAGCAGGATCCGCTCGCCGGGCCTCCCGCCGAACCGCGCGCGGGCCTCGTCGGGGTCGGCGTCGAGCGCCCGGATCGGCGTCCCGGTCACGAAGGCCCGTGGGTGGGCCAGGGCCTCGGCCGTCTCGGCGAAGCTCACCGCAAGGACGGTCGCCCGCCGCGCCACGAACCGGACGCTCCTGCCGGGCACCACGTTGCCCTCCCACAGCACGCTCGGGATGCCCAGGACGGCGGCCGCGAGCAGCGTGGGAATGGCGACGTAGCCGCCTGTCGTCATGATCGCCGCCGGCCGGCGCAGGGCCAGCAGCAGGAACGCCTGCGGGACCGAGAGGACGAGGCGGACCGGGTCCAGGACAAGGTGGACGTCCCGTCCCGCCGAGCGCAGCGAGCGCAACACCAGTCGCCGGAGCGGGATCCCGGCCGGGGGCACGATGGCCTTCTCCAGGCCCCGGTGCCCGCCCAGCCAGGCCAGCTCCGGAGCGGCGGCGTCGGCCCCCTCAGCCGAGCCGGGCCGAGCGCGAAGCGACCGGGCGACGGCCAGCGCGGGGTAGATGTGCCCGCCCGTTCCGCCGCCCGCGATCAGCAGGCGCATCGTTCCACGTGCCTTTCTCGACCGTCTCCCTCGAGACGGACAGC
>JAJYMP010000195.1 GCA_021786915.1 Chloroflexota bacterium | reverse complement strand
CCCTGTTCGACCGCGCGGGCGCCCTCGCGGCCACGTACCGCAAGCTCCACCTGTTCGACGTGGCCGTTGACGACGGGCCGTCCGACAACGAATCCGCGCGGGTGACGGCCGGCGACCGGGCCGTCGTAGCGAGCATTGACGGTGTCGGGCTGGGCCTGTCGATCTGCTACGACCTGCGGTTCCCCGAGCTGTACCGCGCGCTGGCTGGGGCTGGGGCGACCCTGCTCGCCGTCCCGGCCGTGTTCACCGAGCGCACGGGCCGAGACCACTGGGAGGTGCTGCTCCGAGCCCGGGCCATCGAGAACGGCGCCTGGGTGCTGGCTGCGGCGGCATGCGGGAACGGCGGCCATGGCGCCATCCCGGCCTGGGGCCACTCGATGGTCGTGGACCCCTGGGGGCACGTGATCGCGTCGGCGGGCTCGGGCGAGGCGATCGTCCGCGCGGAGATCGACCTCGGCCTAGCGGACGCCGCCCGGCGCCAGATCCCTGCGCTCGCCAACCGGCGCCCCGACGCGCTGCCGCCGGTCCGCGAAGTGGAGGTCGTCGGGATCGACGCGGCCGCCCGCTGAGGAACTCCGAGAGCGAGCCCGCCAAGGTCGAGTCGATGGCAACGGCCACTCGCGCTCACGCACCGTGGAGCCGCGTGACGGACAGCCTGGCCCGGGGCAGGGCGAGCCCTGCGCGGGTCGTCATGCCGCCGCGAGCCGGCCGGTCAGCCTGACGCCGAAGCCGAAGCCGAAGCCGAAGCCGTCGGGGCCGGGGACGGCGTGGAGGGGTCGGGCGTCGTGGCCGGAACGGCCGTCGGAATGAGCGCGCCCGTCGGGGCCGCTGTGGGCTGCGTCGGCTCAGGTGTTGCGATCGAGTCGGCTGGTGTGGGTGTGGTCGGGTCCGGCGTCGGCACCGGCATCGGGTCGGGCGATGCCGTCGGGTCGGGGTTCGCGGTCGCGCCTGGCGCAGACGTCGGGGCTGGAGACGGCGTCGCGGTCGCCGGCGCGATGTTGTTCACGGGTGCCGGGGGCGGGGTTGCGCCCGCGGCTGCATCCGAGACCGTCTCACAGCCCTCGAAGGTGTCCTTCGCGGTGCCGTAGCAGTTATCGATGCCGTCGCCCCCGTCGAGGGCGTCCTTGCCATTGCCGCCCTCGATGACGTCGCCGTCGCCGCCGCCGTGGAGCGTGTCATTGCCGTCCCCGCCGAGCAGGACGTCCTTGCCGTTGCCGCCAACCAGCGTGTCGTTGCCGGGGCCGCCCACCAGGCAGTCCTTGCCGTTGCCCCCATAGATCGTGTCGTCGCCCCCGAGGCCGAACACGAGCGCGCCCCCATTGCCGGCGTGAATGACGTCGTTGCTCTCGGTACCCACGATCACCTGGGAGAACGTCATGCCGGCACACTCGGGCGGGGTCGGCGGGACGACAGGGGTCGGCGTCGGGGTCGGGCCACCGATCGTGCCCGTGATCGAGCCGGACACGGAATCGGTGAAGTAGGCCGTCGTGTCAGTGACGCGATAGGCGATCTGCATCGCAACGAGGATGGCGACGCATGAGATCCACAGCGCGATGACACGACGACGGGTCACGGCAGGTCCTCACCCAGGGTCGTCGGGGCCTGTTTCGGGGCTGGCTTGGCCTCGGTGAGTTCCCAGACCACGGCGAGGCCGATGAGCAGGACGAGGAGCGCTGCCACGCCGAACGGATTCCGCAGGAAGACCACCGCATACCCTGCGAAGGGGACGGAGAACGCGACACGACCAGCGACCATGCTCGGCTGGATGTAGCCGATGTCGCCGCTCGGGTTGGCATCGCCCTTGGTTGTGATCCCTTCCGTGCTGATTGTGACGATGCGGTGCGTCGCCGTGTAGCCGGGGGTTGGGTGGAAGGTGATGACGTCCCCGACTGCGAAGACGGTCGTCGGGCCAACGGGCTGGTCCACGACAAGAGCGCCGGCGTTGAAGGTCGGCGACATGGAGCCCGAGTCGACGGCGTAGAACCGAACGCCGTTCGACCAGGCATATGAGGCGACACCCACCGCGGCGACGAACATCGCCACGACTGTGAGGAGCAGGATCCGTCGGACGTTCATCGAAACCCTGTGAGGTGACCGGGCGGGCGAGGCTGGCCCGCCCACCCGGCTTGGCTCCGCGGCTCTAGTACTGGATGTACTGGTTCGTGTACGAGCCGTAGGTGCTGAGGTTCAGCGGGGTGATGGCAGCCCCGCCGTTGAACGGGCTGGTCGGGTCGACGCCGTCCTGGAAGGCCGCGACGCTGAAGAAGAGCGGGCCAGGACTGGCGGCAACGGCCGCACCCCCGGTGCCGCCGATATCGTTCCCGGCGGCATTGAAGATCGACTCACCCTGATGCTGATCCATGCAGGGGTTGTACTCGAACGTGACCGGGAAGCTGGCGGATCCCCATGCGGGGAGTGTCGTGATCTTGATCGCGTGCGGCAGATAGTTGATGGGCACGCGCTCTACCGTCGTACAACTCGGCCACGTCATGTAGGTTCCTGTCCCGGCCCCCGCCTGACCTGGAGTCGGCCCCACCGCGTACTTGTTGCTGAGGTTGTCGTAGACGTAGCCGCCGATGGTGAATTTGCCGAACTGACCGAGGTTGTTGACGGCGCTCCACATTCCGTTCGTGTTGTCGAACACGAGCCAGACGGCCTCGGGGTTCGGGGTCGTGTTGCTGACGTTGATGGTGGCGGTCTTGGGAACGCCCGGCAGGATGCCGCTGAAGTCGAAGTCGAGGCCGCCTCCGCCACCACCTCCGCTAACGGAGATCGCGATCGTCCCATTCGTGCCGTACACCGCGCCCGGCTTGCTGTCCGTGAAGTAGGCGCCGGTGGTGGCGACAACGCCGCCGAGGAGTGCTGCTGTGGCGACGGCTGTCGTCGCGAGAGCCCCGATGCGCGCGAACTTGCGCTTGTTCATGCTCTGCTCCCTCCAAAGGGGTGGGTGATCGACATCGCCCTGGCACAGGAGCGATGGCTGGTCGCGACTCCGCGCTAGGCGTTCCCTCCTCCGCCGCCGGCTGTGCGCCGGTGGGTGTCCGTGCGGCCGGGGACGCACCGCGTCGCGAGGACGCGGAACCGGAGTTCCCTGGACACACGGAGTTCGACTGGAGCGAGCGCCTGGGTTGCGGCTTGAATCCGAGGGCAGGCGCCCGACGATGGACCAACCGTCGCGCACATTCGAGGGGCCGCCATCGGGGATGCCCCGTAGCCGAGTACGGGTTTCGCCCTCCGTACACTGGTGACGCCTGTCACCGGACCAGCGACAGATCCCGGCCACGTAGCGCCGAACCCGTAGCCCGGTACGTATTCTCCCGATGGCTGTGGACAGTCGGTCGGCCTACCGTCCGGGGATGGAGCAGCTCGACAGCCCGGCAGCCGCAGACGGCGGACTGCACGACGAGATCGAGGGCCAGCCTGCGGTCCGGGATGCCGCCGCGATCCTCGCGCGCGCCGCGTGCGACGAGGCGGCCGCGAGGGCCGCACGTGATCGGTACCGGACCCAGCCGATGCGGGTGCTCGAGCCCGACGAGCGCATCGCGCCTCTGCTCGCCAGGGACGAACCGGTGGTCGCCGTTCGTCGTGGCGCGGTCTTCGATCGTCGCCAGCCCAGGCGTGGCTCCGGTGTCCCCGCCGGCCTCGCGGGCGCTCTCTACCTGACTGCACGTCGGCTTGTTCTCGTCGGCCGAGTGACCCTGTCGATCGACCTGGGCGTCATCGAGGAGGTCGGGTTGTCAGGGGGGCGCGTCGTGCTCGTCTTGCGCGACGGCACGGGCGTCCTGGTGGAGGTCCCGGAGCCTCGCCTGCTCCGGGTTGAGATCGCGGCTGCACGCGCGTCGGCCAAGTCCTGACCCGCCCGAGGTCGGGGGAGGGTCGCTCAACCGGGCTCGCGGTATCGCTGCGCGGCCTCGGCGCGGTTCCGGACCCCGAGCTTGTGCAGGATGCTGCCCACGTGCGTCTCGACCGTGCGCGGCGAGATCGTGAGCGCCTCGCCGATCTCGCGATCGGTGAGGCCGTCGGCGAGGAGGCGGAGGACCTCGAGTTCGCGCGGGCTCAGGGACGCGAGCGCCGGGTCGTCGGTCGTCGCCGGGCGCCGCGAGGCCTCGACGAACCGGTGGACCAGACGCGCGGCGAGCCTCCGCGGCATCGCCAGCTCGCCCGCGTGGGCGCTGCGGACCGCGCGGAGCAGCGCGTCGGGCGTCAGGTCTTTGGTCAAGTAGCCGGCCGCCCCATACCGCATGGCGTCGACGAGGTGGTGGTCGGCGCTCGACACCGTGAGCATCACGATGCGGGTGTCCGGCAGCCGCGGTGCCAGCTCGCGCACCAGGTTCACGCCGTCCATGCCCGGCAGGTCGATGTCGACGAGGAGCACGTCAGGGCGCACGTGAGGTGCCCGCTGCAGCGCCTCCTCCGCGGTCGCAGCCTCGGCCACCATCTCGACATCCGGAGCCGTGATCGCCTGGCGCACCGCGGCCCGCACGAGCGCGTGGTCGTCGACCAGCATCACGCGCAGGTGGGTGGAGGGCGGGGCCGGGATCACGAAGCGCCCGCCCGCACCGGCACGGGGATGGGCGAGACCGGCAGGAGGAGGAAGACACGCGTCCCGTCGCGCGGCTGCGATTCGACCCGCAGCTCGCCACCGATCAGGGCGGCTCGCTCCCGCATGCTGGCCAGGCCGAAGGCCGACGGCCCGACTGTGTCGGGATCGAATCCGCGGCCGTTGTCGCTGACGACCACGAGGAGCTGTCCGTCCTTGATGTCGACCTTCACTCGCACGACCGTCGCATTGGCATGGCGCCGGACGTTGGTGAGGGCCTCCTGCGTGATGCGGAGGGCCTCGGCCTGCGCTCGCGGTGGAAGCTCGGGAAGGTCGGGCGGGCAGTCCAGCGCGACTCGCAGGCCGAATCGGTCGGCGAACTCCTCCGTCGACCGCGACATCAACTCGAACAGCGTTCCTGCCGGCTCTCCCGACAGCCGCAGCGCCGCCACAGCTTGCTGCGCTTCGGCCAGCCCGGCGTCGATCGCATCCTGGAGTTCGCCCGTGAGGGCCCGGCCCTCCGCGCCGAGGGTCGGCAGCGCCGCCAGCCGTCCGCTCTTGAGCTTGGCGAGCCACAGGTCCTGTGCGAGCCCGTCGTGGAGCTCTCGGGCGAGGCGAGCGCGCTCCTCGAGCCCCGCCCGTTCCAGTTCGACGACCCGAAGCCGCGCAAGCTCGTGGTTGGTCTGCAGGAGCCTCGAGAGCGCCGCCCTTGCCTCGGCCTGGATGCCGAGCAGCAGGATCACGTCGAAGATGAGCCGGAGCAGGTCGCCGCCCGTCACGAGCCCCGTGTAGGTGCCGGGATGGATCGCGGCGTCGACCTCCGCGAATGCCCCGAAGATCAGTCCGACCGCGAGGTACCCGTCACCGATCGACCCGTCGCGTCGATGCAGACGGCGCGCCAGCCCGGCCGCCCAGAGGAACAGCGCTGCGCCCAGCACCTGGGTCGCAGCGCCGAAGGGCATCGGCGTCGGCAGCAGGGAGGTCACGCCTGCCGAGCCGGTCGGCAGCCCGGCAGTGCCGACGGAGCCCAGTGATGGCAGCCGGTCCGCCCCGACCTGGACGAGCGCGAACATGACCAGCACGGCGATGGTCGACCCGAGCACGATGGCGGCGGCGTGATCGATTCGCCATGCGCGCAGTGAGCCCAGACCGCCCAGGACCAGCAGCGCGGCCGCGAACATCCGCGCGATCGTGAAGTCGTAGAGGGGCGCCTGGCCGGGCGCTGCCAGCGTCATGCCGGCCTGCCGGTCGAGGCCCGTGACCACGAGGGTGACCGTGAGCCCGTTCGCCGCCGCGAGCACCAGGAACGCCGCGGCCTGCAGGGCCGCCGTGGGTTCGCCTCCCTGGCGGAATCTGACCCAGCCCAGTGCAGCAACGGCGAGGGTCACCACCGTGGTGAGCGTGTCCAGCACGAGGTCCAGCGGCGGCGCGAGGAGGCGCACCTGGAACGCGGGCGCCAGGACGGATCCCGACATCCCGACCGCAAGGACGGTCACCACTGCGACGATGACGCCGTCGAGGGGTGTCGGGTGCTCTCGGAAGGCGGCTCGAGGATGCGACACCGGGCTGTCGATCGAAAGTCCTCCCCCGTGTTCGCCGCTCTGCCTCGTGGTGCTGAGGCATCGAACCCGTTCGCGCCGGGCCACTCGCCGTGCCGATCGAGCCTTCGTCCCCATC
Source organism: Chloroflexota bacterium (assembly GCA_021786915.1). The sequence goes on along the minus strand of JAJYMP010000195.1, from coordinate 1,403 downwards.
CTGTCGGCCTGCCGAGCGCCATGACCCCGTCGGCCTCGGGATGGGGTGGCGGGATCGGGCAACGGCATCGTCGCCGTCGCCAAACTACTCCTCGGCGGATGCGCCTGCAATGTCCCCCGGCTTACACGCGAACCGGAGGGTGGCGCGGGCCGGTGGCGGCATTGCCCTTCCGCACGCCAGTACTCACGCCCGGCCCCCCCGGCTCTGGCCATCGGCGGCGAGAACCGGAGGGCGCCGACAACTGTCGGAGAAGTGCGGCGTTGACCGCGCATAAGCGCCCTTCGCCACCATGCCGCCATGGACGAGCGAGAGCGACGACGAGCCAGCCGGCGGCGACGGGCCGGCAAGGACTACCCCGCCGAGGACCTCGGCAACGGCGTGGAGGTGGCGACGCCCGAAGCGGTGCTGCGGGCGGTGGGATCCCTGCCGCGCGATCTCGACTGGGAGGAGCTCGCGCCATCGGTGATCCCGGTGCTGCCACGGCGTCGGCCGATGCCGCAGGCCAGCGGTGAGCCGTTCCGCGTCACGCTCCCGCCGGGCATCGCGACCGGGTTCGGGATCGACATCGGGCCGGCGTTCCTGATGGTGGGCACCCAGCTGATGTCCGGCTGGCCGATCAAGCCCGCCGAGCTCGTGGTGCGCGCCCTCGCCAACCTGGGCGATCGGATGCGCGCCGTCCGCGCGCGCGACCTGGTCGAGGTCGAGATCGAGGGTGTCCCGGCACGCGTGCTCCAGACTGGCCTCGGCTGCGCCTCCGCGCTGGTGCTCCTGCCCGACGAGCTGCTCCGGATCTTCGGCCATCGGAGCCAGTGCCTGCTCGCGCCGATGCGCGACCTGGTGGTCTCGCTCCCGCCTGACGTGGACCTGGTCTTCGCCGCGTGGCTCAACGAGGAGCTGGCCGCGATGGACCCGAACGGGCTGGCGCTCGAGGCGTTCATGCTCGAGGACGGCCGCATCCGCCCCGAGCGGCTGCCGTGGGCCGGAGCGGGCCACGCGCTCAATCCCGTCACGGCGTGATGGCCTCCGGGGCCGCAGCGGCGGGGCCGCACGGGCGGGGCCGACCTCCGCGGACCCACGAGTGAACCTGCCACGACGAGGGCGACACTCAATCGGCCCGCGGCGCCTCAGGGTAGTGCCAGGTCGGCCGTCCGCGACCGGCATCGCGGTGATGCCGTCCTGGGGGCGCTGCGTCCCGAGCCGAGCCGCCCGGGACGCAGCTCACGTCTTCGCCCCGCACGGTTTGCGCCCCTGCTCGACACTACGGGCATGCCCCCGACCTCACCGCCCTGCGCCGGGTGATGCCATGAAGGAGCGGGCCTCCGATCCGATGCTTAGGACGTGACCTTTCGGTCCGTCGGAGGCAAGCGATCAGAAGGAGGCCCAGGACATGGTGTACCTCGGCG
>JAJYMP010000676.1 GCA_021786915.1 Chloroflexota bacterium | reverse complement strand
TATCGACCTGCGTGACGAGCCCACGGGGGTCGCCGTCTCGCTCGCGTTCACCCTGTTCCGCGATCAGCCGGTCGTCGCCCGGTCGATGCGGATCGCCAATGGCGGCAGGGGGCGGGTCGTGGTCCGCACGGCCATGAGCGCCACGCTCGACCTGCCCGATGACGACTGGCGGCTCATCACGCTCTCGGGCACGTGGGCCCGCGAGCGCTTCCCGCACGACCGCGCGCTCGTCCCCGGCCGCCAGGGCGTGAGCAGCCTGCGCGGGGGCTCGGGCAACGAGCACAACCCGTTCCTCGCGCTCCGCCGCCCCGCCACGACCGAGGCCACCGGCGAGTGCTGGGGCATCGCGCTCGCATGGTCGGGCAACTTCCTCGCCGAGGCCGAGGTCGGCCACTTCGGCACCACCCGGGTCCGCATCGGGGTCAACCCCGATCACTTCGCCTGGCCACTGGAGCCTGGCGAGAGCTTCGCCACCCCCGAGGCGCTGCTCGCCTGGAGCGACGCCGGCCTGAGCGAGATGAGTGACGCCCTCCACGGGCTGCTGCGCCACCGGATGGCGCGCGGCGAGTGGCGCGACCGGCCGCGGCCCGTGCTCCTCAACAACTGGGAGGGCACCTACTTCGACTTCGATCACGACCGGATCGTGGCGATGGCCCGCGCCGCCAAGGCGATGGGCATGGAGCTGTTCGTGCTCGACGACGGCTGGTTCGGCCGCCGGGACGACGACCGCCACTCGCTGGGCGACTGGGTGGTCAACAAGCGCAAGCTCCCGCACGGGATCGACGGGCTGGCGCGCGAGGTCAAGGCGCTGGGCCTGCTGTTCGGGCTGTGGATCGAGCCCGAGATGGTCAACCCGGACTCGGACCTGTTCCGGGCGCACCCGGACTGGGCGATCGGCGTCCCCGGCCGCAAGCGCACCGAGTTCCGCAACCAGCTGGTGCTCGACTTCGCGAACCCGGCCGTCGTGGACCACATCGCCTCGGCGATCGGCGATGTGGTGGCCAGCGCGCCGATCGACTACATCAAGTGGGACTGGAACCGCTTCATCACCGAGCCGTTCTCCCCCGCCCTGCCGCCCGAGCGCCAGGGCGAGTTCTTCCACCGCTACGCCCTGGGCATGTACGACCTGTACGAGCGGCTGACGACGCGGTTCCCGCACGTGCTGTTCGAGTCGTGCGCGTCGGGCGGGGCGCGGTTCGATGCCGGGATGCTCGCGTGGGCGCCGCAGGCCTGGACCTCGGATGACACCGACGCCGTGGAGCGGCTGCGGATCCAGTGGGGAACGTCGCTCGCGTACCCGCTGTCCTCCATGGGCGCGCACGTGTCCGCCGTGCCGAACCACCAGACCGGGCGCGTGGCGTCGCTCGACTTCCGGGCTGCCGTGGCGATGTTCGGGGCGTTCGGGTACGAGCTGGACCCGACGGCGATGAGCGATGGCGACCGCGCCGCCGTGCGCCGCCAGGTGGCGTTCTACACGGAGCGCCGCGACCTGTTCCAGTACGGGCGCTTCACGCGCCTCCGCTCGCCGTTCGAGGGCGACGGCAACGAGACGGCGTGGATGGTGTCGGCCGCTGACGGGTCGCGGTCGGTCGTCGCCCACTACCGCGTGCTGTCTCGTCCCTGGCCCACGTACGACCGGCTTCCCGTCCGCGGTCTCGATCCGGCCTCGCGCTATGCGGTGACGTGCTGGGAGGGCTTCGACGGCCCCATGCCCACCATCGAGCGCGGTGGAGACGAGCTCATGCGCGTCGGGCTCGGCATCGAGCCGCCCGACCCGATGCCGGAGGGCGCGTTCGCCGACGGGCACCGCATCGTGCGAGGCGACTTCACGGCGCGGCTGTTCGACCTGCGGCGGCTGTAGCGCACACCCCACGGGACTTCGGCGGCGCGACCCTTCGCCCGCCCGGCCCGCGACTCACCCGTGGGTTGGATCGCCTCCCTCCACGCTCGGCTGGATCGCGAAAGCCCGGGTTCACGCACGAGCCACGCTCGTCAAGCTCGGATTCAACCCCACGATGCGTCGCGACCGGCACCGCGCGTCAGCGGCTCGGGCACGGCTCGGCTTCAGGCGCCCGCCTGCTTCTGCAGGCCGATGAAGGGCGCCGCCGCGCGGCATCCGGGCGGGACGCCGTCAGGGTCCGCGGTGGCGTCCCTCATGCGCGCGGGCCGCTCGCCGGCGTGATGAGGGTGAGGGCCACGATGCCGACCACGGGGGACACGACCAGCGAGACGAGGCCCCAGGCGAGGGGCTGGAAGCCCCGCCGACCAGCCGTGACGCCGACGAGGTAGGCCCCCACCACCCACGCGACCGCGAAGGCGATGCGGGTGATGAGGTAGAGCGTATCGGCCATCGCGTGTCCCCCTGTCGGCTGCCTGGCCCCAATCGTCTGCCAGCCGCTCCCGCGATGTCAATCACGGCTGCCAGCGACCCGCCGCATCACGCCCCGCTGGCGTCCGCGGCCTGGTGATCGTCCTTCGGCGGGTCAGGCGAGCCGACGCGCCCCCGCGGATGCCTCGACCTCGAACACCCGCGGCGTGAGGCCGGTGCGGGCCGGGTAGTCGCGCAGGACGGCGTCGCGGAGGTCGGGCACGGCGTCGCGGTGCACCAGGTTGATCGTGCAGCCGCCGAAGCCGGCGCCCGTCAGCCGCGCGCCGATGACCCCGGGCGTTGCCTGCGCGATCTCGACCAGCGTGTCCAGCTCGGGCGACGAGACGTCGTACAGGTCGCGCAGCGAGGCGTGGCTCTCGAAGAACAGCTCGCCGACGGTCGCGAGGTCGCCGGACTCGAACGCGGCGATCGCGTCCAGCACCCGCTGGTCCTCCTCCACCACGTGCTGCGCCCGCCGGACGGCCACGGGCTCGAGGCGGTCGCGGACGGCCTCGAGCATCGCCGGCGTCACGTCCCGCAGCGCCCTGACCCCCGGCTCGATAGCCGCGATCGCGGCCACCGCGGCATCGCACTGCGCCCGCCGCTCGTTGTAGGCGGAGGTCTCGAGGCGGCGCGGCGAGCCCGAGTGGCAGGCGACCAGCGCGAGGTCCTCCCCCACGAGCCGGATCGGCCGGTGCTCGAGGCTCCGGCAGTCGAGCAGGAGCGCGCTCGACGGCTCGCCGAAGATCGACGCGAACTGGTCCATGATCCCGTTGTTGAGCCCGATGAAGCCGTTCTCGGACCGCTTCACGAGGTGGACGAGGCCCATGGAGTCGATGCCGGGCCGCTCGCCGCCCGACAGCGCCCACGCCGACGCCACCTCGAGCGCTGCCGACGACGAGAGCCCCGCGCCCTGCGGGAGGTCGGACGCGAGCACGCCGCGGAACCCGCGGGCCGCCAGGCCGGCCTCGGCCAGCGCCCAGCCCATGCCGGCCACGTAGTCGATCCAGGCGTTCTGGCGTGCGCCCGGCGCCGCGGCCGCGAATTCGCGGGTCTCGCCGGTCTCGGCCAGGGTCAGGCGCGCGACCCCGTCCTCGGTGGGGACGAGCGCGATGCCGATCCCCCGCTCGATCGCCACCGGCAGGACGAAGCCCTCGTTGTAGTCGGTGTGCTCGCCGATCAGGTTGACGCGGCCAGGCGCGAACACGACGCGGATCTCGCCGGGGTTCGCGGCGGCTTCCTGATGGACCTCGCGGAGGCGCGCAGCGAGCGCATCCGGGTCGCGGGCGAGGACGGCGGCGTTGGGGTCGGGTTTCGGTTCGAGCATGGGCCCAAGCCTACCGAACAGGCTCCGTCGGCGCGGGCCCGGGAATGCCCGAGGAGCCCGCCATCGCCTCTGGTCCGCCAAGACCGCCCAAGCCGCCCAGGTCGCCCAGCAGGTACCGCGTGAGCGTCGGGCCGATCAGCGTCGCGAGCTCGTCAGGGCGCATTGATGCGATCGGCTCCAGCTCCGCGACGTAGCGCACCATGGCGAGGCCGATCAGCTGGCTGCCCACGAGCGTCGCCCGCATCGGCGCGTCCGGCGTCGCGAGCAGGCCGGCGATCGCCTGGAGCGGCCCGTCGACCAGCACGCCCCGGAACATGGCGGCCGCCACGGGGTCCGTGGTGGCAGACCGGGCGACCCCGAGCAGCGTCGGCCGGACCTCCGGACGGTCCCAGAGCCCGACGAACGCAGCGATGATCCGATCGCCGATCCGCTCCGGGGGCCCCGCCGCGATCGCCGGGATGACAGCCCCGATCTCGATCGGGAACTCCATGGCCGCCACGAACAGCCGCTGCTTGGTCCCGAAGTAGTGGTGCACGAGCGCGGGGTCAACCTCGGCGCGGGCGGCGACGTCGCGGATGGTCGTGCCGTCGAAGCCGCGCTCGGCGAAGATGGCGCGCGCCGACGCCAGGATGCGCCCCCGCGTGTCGCCCGAGCCCGGCCGACGGCCGCGCCGGCCGGCTGGCGAGGCGCCCGTCGACGGTGGCGGGGTGGCAGAGCGCCCGCCTACGTCGTCGTCGGGTCCGGCGTCGGGCTCGGCCGCCGCCTCCGCCTCCGCTTCGGCCTCGGCCGGCCCATCGCCGTTCACACAACGTCCCGCCGGATCGTGCGAGACGCCACCGCCGCGAACAGCACGGCGACCGCGGCGAGCACGGCGATGTCAACCTGCACGGCCGTCACCGAGAGGTCCGCGCCTCGGATGAACACCTCGCGCAGGGCGTCGACCGCGTACGCGAGCGGCATCAGGTGGACCAAGGGCTGCAGCACCGAGGGCAGGCTGTCCACCGAGAACAGCACGCCCGAGAGCAGGAACTGCGGGACCAGCACCACGGGGATGAACTGGATCACCTGGAGCTCGGTGCGCGCGAAGGTCGACAGGAAGATCCCGAGGCTGACCGCGCCCAGGGCGAGGAGCAGCACCACGACGAATGCGAGCAGCGGGCTGCCCGCGACCGAGATGCCCAGCCCGACGGCGAAACCGGGCAGGGGGCCGATGGCCGGCACGTGCACGGTCATGAGCGCCCAGGCGAGCAGCAGCGCCACCTGGACCATGGCGAAGAAGCCGAAGCCGAGCGTGTACCCGGCCACGACCTCGCCCCGTGTCACGGGCGTGGCCATCAGCCGCTCCAGCGTCCCGCCGGTCCGCTCCCGGAGGAACGAGACGCCCGTGAGGAGGTAGACGAAGAAGTACAGGAAGAACGCGACGATCGCGGGCGCGAACGGCGCCATGGGATCGGAGCTGGGCGCGCCGTACACCGTCGCGTGGGCGATGGTCGGCAGGACCACGCCCATCGACGAGGCGACGCCCCCGAGGACCGCCCGGCTGACGGCGGCCAGCTGCCCGGCGTCGCCGTTCGGGTCCAGGCCTTTCGTGACGAGCGTGATCGTGGCGCCCTTGCCCGGGGCGAGGTCCGCGGGGAGCAGGATCGCGATCGTGGCCCTGCCGTCCCGCACCGCGCTGCGCGCCTCGTCGGCCGACGCGGCGTTGGTCACGGTCATGCCGGCGGCCGTCAGCGCCCCCTCGAGCCTGCCCGAGATCAGCGTGGCCGCCGCGCCCGACCCCTGGCTCGCGACCGCGACGCGGACGTCGGGTCCCGACGCATCGCGCAGGATGAACGTGAACAGGCCTGTGACGAGGATGGGGGCGATGAACAGCAGCGCGAGCGACGGCCGGTCGCGCCGGATCTCCACGATCACGCGGCGGACGAGCGCCCGCAGGCGCCGCCGGCTCATGCGGCCACCGCAGTCTCGCCGGAGTACCGCAGGAACGCGGCCTCGAGGTCGTCGGTGCCCGCCTCGGCGCGAAGCTGCTCCCCGGATCCGCGGGCGATCACCTTCCCGGCCCGGACGAACAGCAGCTCGTCGCAGCGGTCCGCCTCGTCCATGACGTGGCTCGACACGACGATGGTCGTGCCGGCGTCGGCGAGCCGCCGGAAGTGGCCCCAGAACTGGACGCGCAGCAGTGGGTCGACGCCCACGGTCGGCTCGTCGAGGAACAGCACCGGCGGCTTGTGGACGAGCGCGCAGGCCAGCGAGAGCCGACGGCGCTGCCCGCCCGAGAGCGTCCCGGCGATGGTCCTGGCGCGATCCGCGAGTTCGACCAGCTGCAGCGCCTCGTCCACCCGGCCCGCGTCCTCCACGCCGTACACCGCCGCGAAGAACTGGGCGTTCTCCCCCGCGGTGAGGGCTGGGTAGATGCCATCGCCCTGCGTCATGTACCCGATCCGGGCGAGGTTGGCGCGGTCCGGCATCCGGACGCCCAGGACGTGCGCGGTGCCCTCGGTCGCACGCGTCATCCCGGTCAGCAGGCGGATCAGCGTGGTCTTGCCGGACCCGTTGGGCCCGAGCAGGCCGTAGATCCGGCCGGGCGCGAGGTCGAACGTCAAGCCGTCCACGGCGATGACCGGACCGAACCGCTTGACGAGCCCGACAGCGCGGATGGCGGCCCCTCCCGCGTCGGGCGCCGCGGGCGTGACCGGGTCATAATTCATCATTCGGTGAATTCTACGACGGACACGCAAGCGGCGTCTCGGCGTTCCTGCGCCGGCCCCGCCGGCTTGCGCGCCAGGCGATCTTGGCCCATTCGACTGGGCCAAGTGCCGGTATCATCCGCCGATGCAGCGCGCCACCACGTGGGTCTGGATCCCGTTCCTCGTGCTCTCGTTCGTGTGGGGCACCTCATACCTGTGGATCAAGGTCGGCCTCGAGTCGCTCCCGCCCCTCACCCTGATCGCGGGCCGGCTCGTGCTCGGCGCGGCGTTCGTGGCCGCGGTGGTCGTCATCGCCCGAGAGCCGCTCCCCCGCCAACCGCGCCAGTACGCCCACCTGCTCGTGATGAGCGCGATCAACATCGTGATCCCGTTCCTGCTGATCACCATCGGCGAGCAGTCGATCGACTCTGCGCTCGCGTCGATCCTCAACGCCACGGTGCCGCTGTTCGTGATCGTGATCGCGCCGCTCGTGCTCCCCGACGAGGGCATCACGGTCGCGAGGATCGCTGGGCTCGCGGTCGGGTTTGCGGGAGTCCTGGTGCTGGTGGCGCCCGGGCTGGCGGCAGGGCTGGGCACCAGCCTGCCTGCGGAGGTGATGCTCATCGGCTCGTCGCTCAGCTACGCCTGCGGCAACGTGTACGCACGACGGAACGTGCGTGGGCTGGCGCCCATGATCCCGGCGCTCTTCCAGGTTGGCTTCGCCGCGGCGATCACCGTGCCCCTGGCGCTGGTCGTGGACCGGCCCTGGGCGGAGGTGCACCCCGCGCCAGTCGCGTTCCTCGCCGTCGCCTGGCTGGGCGTGCTCGGCTCCGGGCTCGCCTATCTGTGCTACTTCACGATCCTGCGCCACTGGGGCTCGATGCGGACGTCGATGACCTCCTACCTGCTGCCTGTGGTGGGCATCGCCGCCGGTGCCCTCGCCCTGGGCGAAGCCGTCACGGCGAACCGGGTCGGCGGCACCGCGCTCGTCGTGGCGGGCATCGCCATCGTGTCGAGCCCCCGGGCGCTGCGGCGGCTCGCGGGCGGCCGCGAGCGCTTGGCTCCTGCCGCGGATCCGGCGATCGCGCCGGAGGGCCCGGCCTGACGGTTTGCGGCCGTCGCGCGGAGGACGCCTGCGCCGCGGGCGCGTGAACACTGGCGCCTGCGCGCCGGGACAGCCCTAGGCCACGGGCGCCCTCGCCACGCCCAGCCTCGGCCCGTCGGGCGCCAGGCTCCACCAGG
>JAJYMP010000117.1 GCA_021786915.1 Chloroflexota bacterium | reverse complement strand
GGACCGCGTTGCCCTGGATCGGGCCCGGACGGATGATCGCGACCTCCACCACCAGGTCGTCGAGGTTCTGGGGGCGCGACTTCGGCAGCGTCTGCATCTGTGCCCGGCTCTCCACCTGGAACACGCCCACGGTGTCGGCGGCCTGGAGCATCTCGAACACCTCGGGGATCTCCTCGGGGATGCGGTCGAGGTCGACACACACCGCGCAGTCGTGCTCGATGAGCCCGAGCGTCTCGTCGATGGCCGCGAGCATGCCCAGGCCGAGCAGGTCGAGCTTGATCAGCTTCATCGTCTCGACGTCGCGCTTGTCGTACTGCACGACGACCCGGTCCTTCATCGTGGCGCGCTCGATCGGCGCGATGTCGATCAGCGGCGCCGCGGTCACCAGCATCCCGCCCGAGTGGATCGAGAGGTGGCGCGGGAAGCCGTCGATGCGGGCGCACAGCTCCAGCCAGCGCTCCCAGTCCGAGAGGCGCGCCACCGAGCCGCGATGCTCCGGGTCCGAGCCGGCGGGCGGCACGGGCGGGTCGAGGCGGGCGACGCTGCTGGCGCCCGCGTCATGGTCGGAGCGACCCCCCTCCCGATCCCCACCGACCCGGGGGTCGAAGCGCCGGTCCTCGGGGAGGAGGATCCCGGTCTCCGGGTCCAGCCGTCGGGCGACCTCCTCGTCGAGGTTCCGCTTCGCCTCGCGATAGGGCGCCCATCGCTCGGTGCCGTGGCTGCCGGGGCGCTCACCTCGGCCGGGGTGGTGCTCAGTCGTGTACCCCGTGCCGCGACCCGCCCGCAGCCAGGCGACGCTCGCGGGCGTGTCGCCGGGGCCGCCCTTGTCGTCGGCGCCCCCGCCGCGGATCGCCGGTGCCGAGCCCGGGGCGCCCTCCCAGGTGCCGCTGCCCGCGGCCCCCCGATCACGACCACCGCTCGTGCTCTCCGGGCCCGGATCGCCGACGCCGCCGGTGGGGCCACCACCCACGAGCCCCGTTCGTGCAATCGCCGTCGGGACGCCAACCTGCCGCCATGCACGAGCCTCCTTCGTGCTCGGCGCGTCGCGGCCAGGGGTGCCGCGCCCAACACGACGCTGCTTCGTCGAGGTCGTCGCCGCCGACGAGTCCACGCTCGAGCCCGTCTCGGGCGGCTGGACCGCGCGCGCTACCGGGCGTCCCACCCGTGGTGCTCCCGGGATACCACGAGCCTGGTTCGTGAATGGGGGCACGGCCGCGGGCGGCGGTGCGGCCGCGGGCGGCGGTGCGGCCGCGGGCGGCGGTGCGGCCGCGGGCGGCGGTGCGGCCGCGGGCGGCGGTGCGGCCGCGGGCGCGGGCGCGGGCGAGGGACCGGGCGCGGGCGAGGGACCGGGCGCGGGCGCGGACGAGGGCGCGCCGGTCCGGATCCGCCCGCCCCGCGCGTGGTTGAGCTGGCCCATCGAATCGGTGAGGCCGAGCGTCGTCGTGTCGGGTGCCGGCAACGGGGCGGCGGCCCCCTCCTCGCCCGGCCGCGCGAAGAACTGCGCGAACCCGCCCTCGGTCTCGAGGTCGCGGCGGACCATCACGCTGTCGTACGTCTCGAGCGCCTTCGCCACCCGGTCCACGAGCGGCCGTGGGAACCCGAGCGCGGACCCCACCTCGCGCACCGCCGACCGCGCCCGGTACGTGACCAGGTTGCACACCATCCCCGTGTGCTCGGGCCCGTACTTGCGGTAGACGTACTGGATCACCTCCTCCCGGCGCTCGGAGCTGAAGTCGATGTCCACGTCGGGGTAGGCCGTCCGCCCCTCGTTGATGAACCGCTCGAACAGCAGCTCGTGGCGGATCGGGTCCACGCGGGTGATCCCCAGCACGTAGGCCACGATCGAGTCCGCCGCCGACCCCCGGCCCTGCGCCGGGATGCGCTGCCGCTTCGCGAACTGCATCAGGTCCCAGCAGATCAGGAAGAACTCGGCGAGCCCGGTCTTCTCGATGACGTCGAGCTCGTGGGCCAGCTGGCGCATGACCTGGGGCGTGAACGGGTGGTACCGGCGGCGCGCGCCCTCCCAGCACAGCCCCGACAGGTGGCTGAACGGCGTCTCGCCCCGCGGCACCTCGAAGCCCGGGAAGCGGTAGCGCTCGAAGGTCAGCGCCACGTGGCAGGCGGCGGCGATCTCGACCGAGTTCGCGATCCCCTCGCGCCAGGCCCGCGCCAGCACGGGGTCGGCTGCGGCGATGGTCGGCTCCCCCGGCGGCAGCGCGAGCAGATCGTCGGCGTCCTTGAGGTATGACTCGCCGTCGTGGCGGCGCAGCTCGCGCAGGTCGGCCAGCGTCCGGCCATGGCGGATGGCGGTGAGGACGTCGTGCAGTTCGCGGCCGTCGGGGCGGGCGTAGTGGACGTCGTTCGTGACGACGGTCGGCAGGCCCAGCTCGTCGGCCAGGCGCGCGGTCTCGGACGCCAGCCAGTCGTCGTCGGGGAGCAGGTGGTGCGAGAGCTCGAGGACGAAGCCGGCCGCGGCCGCCGAAGACGACGAGCCGGACGCAGCCGACGCCGACGAGGCCGATGCGGAGCCGGGCGAAGCCGATGCCGAGCCGAACAGCAGCGCGTACCGCTCGGCCGCCGCGCGCGCGCCCTCGCGGTCGCCGGCCCGCAGGCGCCGCGCGATCTCCCCGTGCCGGCACCCCGACAGCGCCACCAGCCCCTCGGCGTTCGCCGCCAGCAGCTCGTGGGTGAATTTCGGCACCGCTTTCGTCCCGGCCAGGTTCGCCCGTGACGCCATCCGGCACAGGCTCCGCCAGCCTGCCTCGTTCCGTGCGAGCAGCACCAGGTGCGGGCCGCGCTCCGCCTCGCCGATCCCCCGGTGGTCCTCCTTGCGCACCTCGCGGTGGCCGGGCAGCAGGGCGCGCTCGGGCCGGGGGCGAGCCGGTCGGCCCTCCACCGGGCACGGGAGTTCGGGCTGCGGCGTTGGCCGCCGCCGGCCCGGGCGCCACGCCCGTCGCCCCGGCACCGCGATCCCGCCCGGGTCCGGCACGCACGGGTCCAGCAGCTCGATCTCGATGCCGACGACCGGGTGGATCCCCGCAGCCTCCGCCGCACTCGTGAAGCGGACGGCGCCGTACAGCCCGTTGTGGTCCGTGACCGCCAGCCCGGCGAGGCCCAGCTCGGCCGCCCGCTCGACGATGTCGTCCGGGGCCGACGCCCCGTCGAGGAACGAGAAGTAGGTGTGGCAGTGCAGCTCGGCGAAGGGGATGGTGGCCACGCGTCGGTCTCCGGGGGGCGGAGACGAAGGATAGAACGGACGTTCTAGATCGGCAAGAGCCGAAGGCCTCTGGCGGCCGCCGCATCACCCCCCGAGGATCGCCCCTGCGGCCGTTGCCCGCGAGCTGCGACGGCTTGGTGAGGAGGCGTGTCATGGAGCACGCGGTCCATGTGGTCGACCGGCCCGTCCTGCGGGTCGTCTCGAAGCGCGTGTCGGTCGCCATCGAGCAGATCGGGCCGACCCTGGGGCAGGCGTTCGGCGAGGTGTACGCGCTCATCCGCGCGGCCGAGGCGGAGGCGGCCGGCCCGCCGTTCGTCATCTACCACTCGATGCCGACGCCGGGTGAGCCGATGGACATCGAGATCTGCGCGCCGGTGGGCGGCTCGCTCGAGCCGCGCGACCCGTGGCGGCTGGTGGACCTGCCGGCGGGCACGTTCGCGAGCCGGAAGCACGTCGGGCCGTACGACACGGTGGAGGCGACCCACATCGCGCTGACGACGTGGATCCCGGAGCACGGGCTGACGATCGCCGGCCCGGCGCGGGAGGTGTACCTGAGCGAGCCGTCCACACCGCCCGAGCGCGTCGAGACGATCGTCGAGTTCCCGGTGAGGAGGGTGCCGGTCGCGGTGGGCTGAACGCGCGTCAGGCCTCGCGGACCTTGATCCCCAGATGGGCGGCCATCACCGGGGCGAGGTCCGCGACCTGCGCCGGCGTGAGCGTCGCGCCGCGAAGCCCGGCGACGCCGCGGACCCCGCCGATCGAGGCGCCCGTGAGGTCCGTGCGGACGAGGCGCGCCCCGGTCAGGTCGAGCAGCTCGATCGCGCAGCCCTCGAACGACAGGTCTCGCGCCTCGACGGTGCCCAGGTCCAGCTCGCCGATCACGCACCCCTCGAACGCCACGGTGGCGAGCTTCGCGCCTGAGAGGTCGACGAGGTCCAGACGCCCGCCGCGGACCCGCACCGACGTCCACGAGCCCCCGGTCGAGAGCAGCGCGCCGACTCGCCGGACCGTGACCAGGGTGTCGCGCCAGACCGAGTCGGCCGCGTCGATGCTCGCGGCGCCCAGCTCCTCGATCCGGCACTCGGAGATCCGCACCCGGCGCATCGACACCCCGTCGAGCCGGCACCGCTCGATGTGGCAGCCGAGGAACGCGGCGTCGTCAGCGGCCCGACCGCCGAGATCGAGGCCGGCGAACCGGACGGCATCGTAGTCGCCATGCGGCTCGAGGCTCGCCCCGGCGAACGAGGTCATCACCTCGGGCAGAGCCACCTCGCGCGGTGCGCCCGGCCTCGTCGCCGGCTTCGCGCCTCCGATCACCTCCACCTCAGGTCCCCTCGACCACGACGTCCTCGAGCGAATCGATCAGCAGGTCCGCCCCCGAGCTGATCAGCGCCGGCCCCACGCCCGGACGGTCGGGCACGCCCACGACGAACATGCCCGCTGCCCGCGCCGCCTGGACGCCCACCGGCGAATCCTCGAAGGCGATGGCGTGCTCCGGGTCGGTCGAGAGCAGCCGGCAGCCCTCGATGAACACGGTCGGGTCGGGCTTCCCTGCACCGAGGTCCGAGCCCGACGCCACGATCTCGAACGCGTCGAGCAGCCCCGCGCCGCGGAGCGCGAGCTCGACCAGCGGCGTCGTGGTGGACGTGGCGACACCCAGCCTCACGCGGCCCACCAGGGCCTGGACAAGCTCCGCGGCGCCCCGGTGGAGCGGTGCGCCGGCGAGGTACTTCGCCCGCATGAGGTCAAGCAGCTCCGCCTCGATGAGCGCCGCGTCCATGCCGCCGAGCCGCTTGGAGTAGGCGCGGGCGGAGTCGGGAAGGGCGCGGCCGTGGCTGGCCTCCCGGTCGGCCTCGGTGAGGCGGTCGCCGTGGCGCTCGAGCAGCTCGGCCTCGGCCTCGGCCCACAGCGGCTCGGAGTCGACCAGCAGGCCGTCCATGTCGAACAGCACGGCACGGAAGCGTCGGGGCAGAACGAGGGCGGTCATGAGCGAGGATTGTATCGGCGGCCTCCTCGGCCCCGGCCAGCCCGTACGATCGGCTCGGGCGAGCGCCGCCCGGAGCGCAACCAACGGAGCGCCTCGCGCGTCTCACGCGGCGTGGTCACCCAACTCCAGGAGATCCTCGCCCGCCGGCCCGTCCTCGACCTTGCGTGTCGGGCCGTGGCGATCGCGCTGCTCGCGCTGTTGATCCTCGTGGCGCTCCCCGCACTGGCGACCTCTGCCGGCTGAGCCGGCCGTCCCCAAGATGACCTCCTCACGGCGACGGCCGCAGGCGATGGCGACCGCCGACCTGGCCCGACCGGCTCCTCGCAGTCGGCGGACCGTGACTCGGACCCCCGTCGATTCGTCGGCGGGGGTCCCTTCTTGCACGGGGCGTCGCGGGGGCTACGATGCGGTCATGCGATCCGCCGTCCTCCCTGCCTGCCTGCTGGCCCTCGCGCTTGCGCTCGGCGCCTGCACCGGATCGCCGGTCGCCACCCCGGCTGCATCACCGGTGGTGAGTGCGGCCCGAACGCCCGCGGCCTCGGCCGCCGTGCGTGCGACGGAGCCCGGCACGAGCTCGCCGGCGCCGCACTCCAGCTCGGCGGCGTCTGCACCCGGCGCCACCCCCGTCGGCACCACGCAGACGCCGTGGGGCCGGATCCTCGACGCCGTGCCGGCGGCGTTCCCGGTCTTCCCGGCCGCCACCGTGGCCGACGCTCCGCCCGACGGGCCCGTCAGCGGGGCGTGGGTGTCGAAGGCGTCGGTGTCCGAGGTCGCGACCTGGTACCGCGATGCGCTCCTGGCGGCCGGCTTCCCCAAGGTGGACGTCGGGAGCGCCCTGGAGGACGGGTCGCGGGTGGTCGACGTCCAGGGCGACCTGCCGGCGTGCAAGGCCCAGGTCACCGTCAAGCCGCAGGGCGATTCCACGTTGATCAGCGTGCTGTTCGGCGCCGGGTGCGCCGGCGGCGGCTGACGAACCAGGAGGAGAGGTCGATGGAAGTCCGCTCGCGCGACGTCGTTGCGGCCGGGGTGCTCACGGTGGTGCTGGTCGCGCTCGTCGTGATCCTGGTCCTGAGTTCGATCAGGCACTGACTCCTGGCGCCGCCTGCGCGCATCAGGCCGCGCGGCACCGCTCTGTCCGCCCCCAAGGCGACCCGACGGAGGCCGCCTGTTGTCACGGCGCTGAAACTGTCGGGCGCAACACGATCGCCCCCATCGGCGTCTGAGGTGCCGGCGACCGGCTGGAGCCGGTCCGGGGAGCGATGGGGGTGGTGCCGGTGCAGACAAGTCGACGGCGAGACCTGGGTGCGCTCGCACTCGTCCTCGCGGTGTTGCTCGTGCTGCTCGTCACCTCGATTGCGCTCGGGTCGCCCGCCATCCGCTGACGGCCCCCAACTGGCGTCCCGGATCGCACGCGCGACCCGGCCCACGACCGGCGCACCCCTCTCGACCCTCGGTCCTCCGGACCGGTCGCCGCCATTCGCGGCCCCCGCTCATGGGCCTGTTCGTGCTCGTGCCTCGTGCTCGCCCTGGTTCAGGCCGAAGGCCTGGGCGCGGGCGAAGATGGGCCTCAGTCGTACAGGCGCTCCAGGTGCCACGTCCCGGCGATGCGATCCCGGTAGACGAGCGCCAGCCAAGTCGGGCCGACGACCTTGAAGTAGTCGCGCGCGATAGGCTCGCGCCACCAGGACTCCTCCACGCGCCAGCGGTTGCAGACCTCGACGGGCTCGCGGCGGCCGTTCCAGCTGATCGCGACGAGGCAGCCGGCGTCATCGAGCTCGGCGTCCACGGGCGGATGCTCACGCAGCAGGCGGGTCATCGGGCAGGTCCTGTCGCCGCGGACGGCCTAATGCCGGGTCGGTCGACGCGGGTGAGCCCTCCGGCTGGCCTTCCGGTCACGTCAGTGCCTGCCACCGGCAGCCACGCCCAGCGCTCCTCGGCGAGCGGCGCCTCCGGATCGCCCACCTCCACGCGTCGGACCCGATCCGCCCCGAACGCGATCGCGAGCCGGGCCAGCTGCCACTCCAGGCGCGCCCCGCGAGCGGCCTGGGGCGTGAACAGCGGAAGCTGCTGGCCGCGCGCCGAATCGACCAGCCCGAGCTCGAGCTCCAGGCGTGCCACGGCAGCCGGCGGCGGCGACCCCTCGAGGCGCGCGAACAGCAGCCGCTCGATCGCCTCGGCGTCCGCGGTGGGCTCGGGGAACCGCTGCTCGAGGCGGAGCTCCGACGGCGTCCCCCGTCGCGCGAACGCCAGGTCGTGGGTGATCGCGAGGCGCGCCAGCCCCGCCGCCTGGCCCCGCGCCGCCAGCTGGTCGGCGAGCGTCGCCGCCAGCCGACGGAGCACGAACCGCAGCGCGTCGAGCCCCTCCGCGGGCGGGTCCAGCGGCAACCCCAGCGCCATCCGCTCCGCGGCGCGGCGCGGCCGGAACTGCTCCGTCTCCTCGCCCCGCGCCCGGGCGTGGAGCCGCGCCCC
>JAJYMP010000240.1 GCA_021786915.1 Chloroflexota bacterium | reverse complement strand
TCAGCGGCCTCGTCAGCGGCGTCGTCAGCGGCGTCGTCAGCGGCCGCCGAAGGCGGGGCCCCGGTCCGCTTCGTCGCCTGACGCTCGCTCCGCAGCCCAGGGCCGCCGTCCCCGTCTGCGTTCGCGTGCGTCCGCGGCGGCGTGGCCTGGCCGATGGTCCCGGAGAGCTCGGCGGCGAGCGCGAGGCGGCCGAACTTGAGCAGCAGCATCCGGAAGTCGCGCGCGTAGAACAGCTTGATCCGGACGTCGGGGTACAGCTCGCGCAGCCGGCGCAGCTTGCGGTTCTTCTTGCGCACCAGGCTCTGCTTGAGCGTTGTCAACTCGAGGTACATGTCCAGGTCGGGCAGGTGGAAGTCGGGTGAGAAGCTCTCGACCACCTCGCCGTCGAGGTTCCAGCCGATCGGGAACGTGTCCGGCTCATACCGCCAGCGGACGTCGTAGAAGTCGAGGATCCGGGCGAGCTCCGCCTCGCTCGCGTGCGCGAACGCCGGGCGGGGATCGGGGAGGCCCGACGCGTCCGTCACGCGTCGGCACCGAGGATCGAGCGCAGGTCGCCCGACCAGCCGTCGAGGAAGACCCGCATGTCCGTGACATCCGACAAGTCGAGGGCAGGGGCTCCCGCCAGACGCGCCTCCGTGGCCGGGTCCAGCTCCGGGTGACGATCCGTGTCGAGGCGCGGATGGGCGGGGTCCGGGATCACCAGCGAGAGTGTGCGGCTGCCGCAGCCCTGGCACGTCAGCTCGACGAAGGCCACGTCGCCACGCTCCGCGAGGACGACGACGCCGTCGTCGAGCATGGCCGCTCCGCACGACGCGCAGCCAGCCCCGGCGAGGCGATTCCGGAGACGGCGGTGATCCATCGAGGTCAGTCTACCGAAGCCCGGCCCCTCGGGCACCGGCCCGGGCTGTATACCCCCATGGGGTATCATCCAGTGCATGGGCGAGACCACGACGGCAGCCGGCCACGGCGACAACTTCCGGCACAGCTACAGCAAGGACCGGGGACAGCTGGTGCGCCGGCTGGCCAAGGTCGAGGGCCAGGTGCGCGGCATCGCGCGGATGATCGAGCGCGACGAGTACTGCGTGGACATCCTCCAGCAGACGGCCGCGCTTCGGGCCGCGGTGGATGCCATCTCGATCCTGATCCTCGAGGACCACGTCCAGGGCTGCGTGCGAACGGCCGCCGAGCGGGGCGAGGCCGACAAGTACGTCGACGAGGTGATCGACGTGGTCCGGCGCACTCTCGGGCGGCCGGTGCGCGGCGGGTCGCGCTCGGCGTAGGCGTCGCTCGGGATTGGCGATCGCGGACCGCGAGTCGCATGGGAGGCGACGGTTTCGGTCGGCCGCAGTCGGTTCGTGGCGTGCAGCACCACGATTTGACGTGGACCAGGGTCACAAGGCGCGGAATTGCGTCGGGTCTTCGCCCAGCAGGCTGCGAATCGACTGCCGATGCGAGGATGCGTCGCCTCGCAAGCGCATCGAGGCGCAGCGGGTCTCTTCGGCTCATCGCTATCGCGCCCGAGATGGTCACGCTCTGGCTCTGGTTCGCGGCTCCCGAGGCCGGCGAGTCACCAGCGACTCGAATCGCCGATACCTGAGCGTGTGCCGGTGCACCGGGGGCGGGTTCGTCGCTCCCGCCACGCTCACCGACCGCCGTCTTGAGTCTGGCGCGACTCGTGTTGCTCGGGACGTTCCGATACGAGCCCTGGGCCCGACGCTGATGCACCCGACTCGAGGCGAGGAAGAGCACGGCGAGCCGGACCGCGGCGCGAGTTGTCCACGGATTTTGGCGCGCGGAGCGATTCGTGGATAACCTCCCTTGACCCGCGGCCCGGCGGGGCCTAACGTCCGCACTCCGCCACCGGCGCGAGCGCCGCGGGAGGCGCCATCAGCGAGGGGCACCGGGGAGACCCGGGCCGGAACCGACCTGACGGCGCGAAACCGCATGGACGCCCGCCGAGGCGAACGATCGACGCCGGGAGCGGCTCCCGGGCGGGCCTGGCATTCGACCACAGGAGGGTGCCCTGGACCGGCCGAGAGGTCCGCTCCCGACGCGCGTTTGCGACCTGCCGATTCTCCCCCGGGCGTACGACGACGCCCTCCTGGCGGGCCTCGCCACCCTCGACGTCACCCTGAGCCCGGCGGCGCGCGAGATCGTAGACGGACACGTCCGCCTGCTGATCGCCTGGAATGAGGCGATCAACCTCACGGCGATCCGCGATCCCGCCGAGATCGCGCGCGCGCACGTGCTCGACAGTCTCGCCGCCGTGCCGCTGCTCCAGGGGCTCGGCGTGCGGAGGCTGCTCG
Source organism: Chloroflexota bacterium (assembly GCA_021786915.1). The sequence goes on along the minus strand of JAJYMP010000240.1, from coordinate 5,441 downwards.
ACCTCGGCAGCGGTGGCGGCTTCCCGGGTCTCCCCCTCGTCGCCGCACTGGGGACGGACCGCGCTCTGCTCGTGGACTCCGTGGGCAAGAAGGCGCGCTTCCTGGCGACCGTGATCGAGGCCACGGGGCTGGCGCGCACGACCACCGCGGAGCAGGTCCGTGCCGAGGCGCTCGCGTTCGACCACCGTGACCGGGAGGCATGGCCCGTGGTCACCGCTCGCGCCGTCGCCTCGATGGCAGAGCTGGTCGAGGTGGCGCTACCGCTCGTGGCGCCCGGCGGCTTCCTCGTCGCGTGGAAGGGCGCCGCAGCCGAGGAGGAGCTCGCAGCGGCCGGACCCGCGCTGCGCGCCCTTCGTGCCGGCCCTGTTCGCGTCCTCCACGCAGGCGTCCCCGGTCTCGACGGCCATCGGCTGGTCATCGTCCCCCGGGGCGGTGCCATCGACGCCCGCTTCCCCCGTGATGCCGCGGAGCGCCGCCGCCGTCCTCTCTAGCCCGGGCACGGCACGACCGCCGTCGACGAGCGAGCCGGCCGGCACCGCTTCGCGCCAGTCCGCTGCGCTACGCTGCCCTGATGCGCGCGCTCGTCCTGTCGGACATCCACGCCAACATCGTCGCCCTCGATGCCGTGCTCGCCGCTGCGCCCTCCGTGGACGAGGTGTGGCAGCTGGGCGATGTCGTGGGCTACGGACCCGAGCCGGACGCGGTCGTGCATCGACTGCGCGAGCTCGGTGCCCTCGGCGTCCGCGGCAACCACGACGCAGCGGCGCTGGGCGGGGACGAGGTCGAGGCGTTCAACATCGACGCAAGGCGGGCGATGGAGTGGACGAGGACCACCATCGGCGGCGAGACCCGCGCGTGGCTGGCCGCCCTGCCCGAGACCCTGGTCCGCGGCGACTGGACCCTGGTCCACGGCAGTCCGCGAGACCCGACCTGGGAATACATCACCTCCACCCCGGTCGCGCGCGTCGCAGTCGCCGACCTCAAGACGCCATTCGGCCTCCACGGCCACACCCACGTGCCGATCGGGTACCTCGAGGAGGACGGCGCCCTGGGCACGATGAGCCCGGGCTCCGGTTCGGTCCTAGAGCTGGGGGGAAACCGGGCCCTGCTCAACCCGGGCAGCGTCGGCCAGCCCCGAGACGGCATCCCCGCGTCATCCTGGATGCTGGTCGACTCCGATGCCGGCACCGCCTCGTGGCACCGCACCGCGTACGACATCGCCACGGTCCAGAGGTCGATGGAGGCTCTGCACCTGCCGCCCCGACTCGTCGAGCGCCTTGCGTACGGGTTCTAGATGATCGGCGGACGGAAGCCCCTGCCGGGCCGCAAGCCGGGCGACGGCCGGCGGCTGCGCGCCGCGGTGGTCGGACGAGAGCACACGTGAACGCGGATGTGCCGTATCGTCGCAGCGAGCACATCGGACCCTCAACCGAACGCGCCTGAGAACGCCCCGAAACGCGCCCCGCACGCACACGAGGTCGCCCCGAAACCAGCCCATGATCGGTGGCAGACGACCCCTCCAGGGTCGCAAGATCGCGGACAAGCGCGTCCGAGTCGAGCGACCGCATTCGGCGTACTTTCGCTACGCCGGCCCCGGCCAGCTCGTCGCCAAGCCCGCGGCGTCCGTGCCGCGCTCCGGCTTGGGCCGCCAGTACCTGCGCGCGAAGGCGTGGCTCATCGGCCGGCCCCTCGCGAGCGAGGACGAGATCACCGAGCGCCTCTCGAAGCGCCTCGCCCTGCCGATCTTCAGCTCGGACGCCATCTCGTCCTCCGCCTACGCCACCGAGGAGATCCTGAGGGTCCTCGCCCTGGCCGGCGCCGGCGCGCTGTTCCTGTCCATCCCGGTCGCCATCGCGATCGCGGTCCTGCTGACCGTGGTGGCGATCTCATACCGGCAGGTCTGTCGAGCCTTCCCCGCGGGCGGCGGCGCGTACGCCGTGGCTCGCCAGGAACTCCTGCCGATCCTCGGCCTGGTGGCCGCCGGCGCGCTCCTGATCGACTACGTCATGACGGTCGCCGTGTCGACCTCGTCGGCGATGGACCAGCTGATCTCGATCCTGCCCTCGATCGACAACGGCCAGGACCACCGGCTGCGGATCGTGATCGCCGTGGTGGTCATCGGCCTGATCACGGTGGCGAACCTGCGCGGGCTGCGCGAGTCCGGGAACATCTTCGCCATCCCGACGTACCTGTTCGTGGGGCTGGCGCTGCTGATCGTCGCCGGCGGCATGTTCCACGTCGTCACGGGCAGCGTCACGGTGTACCCGCGCCAGCCCGAGGCGATGCCGATGGGGACCGAGGCCATCGGGATGTTCCTCATCCTGCGGGCGTTCGCGAGCGGGTCGGTTGCGCTGACCGGCGTCGAGGCCATAGCCAACGGCGTGCCCGCGTTCAAGCCCCCGGAGGCGAAGAACGCCGGCAACACGCTGCTCGCGATGGCGGTCCTCCTGGGCGTGATCTTCATCGGCGTGACGATCATCGCCCGCGAATACGACATCGTCCCCTCCGCCGACCTCTCCGGCGGCCCGACCGTCATCGCGATGGTCGCCCAGACGGCCTTCGGCAACGGCAACCCGCTCTACTACCTGTTCCAGGTCGCGACCGCACTGATCCTGTTCCTGGCCGCCAACACCAGCTTCAATGCGTTCCCGCGCCTGGGCGCGATCCTGGCCGAGGACGGCTACTTCCCGCGGCAGTTCGGCTTCCGTGGCGACCGCCTCGCCTTCAGCTGGGGGATCATCCTCCTGGCGGGCATCGCGGCCACCCTGTACATCTCGTTCGAGGGCAACACCACCAAGCTGATCCCGCTCTACTCGGTCGGCGTGTTCGTCTGCTTCACGCTCAGCCAGACCGGCATGGTCCGGCACTGGATCCGGACCCACGAGAGCGGCTGGTGGTGGCGAATGGGCGTGAACGCCTTCGGTGCCCTGCTCACCCTCATCGTCCTAGTCATCGTCCTGACCGAGAAGTTCCAGGGCGGCGCGTGGGTGGTCGCGGTCCTGATCCCGACCATCGTCGCGATGATGCTGTTCATCCAGCGCCAGTACAAGGCTTCGGCGCTGCAGCTCGCCATCCGTCCCGACTTCGTCCTCAAACCCGCCATGCGCGACGAGCGCGCCATCGTGCCCGTGCCCGGGCTGACGCGAGCGGTGGTGCGCGCAGTCAACGTCGCGCGCTCCATCGCTGATGACGTCCTGGCCGTCTACATCTCCGATGACCCCGACGACGCGCGCCGCATGCGCGAGCGCTGGGAGCGGCAGCTGCCCGGCGTCCAGCTGGTCATCGTGGAGTCGCCGTACCGCGCGCTGGCCGGCCCGCTGATGGCCTACCTCGACGTGCTCGAGCTGGCATGGCCGCCGGGCAAGCCCCAGCCCATCACGTTCGTCGTGATCCCCGAGTACGTCGCCCGCCACTGGTGGGAGCGGATCCTGTACAACCAGTCGGCCCGGCGCCTGAGGGCCCTGCTCGTGGGTCGGCCCCACACGGTGGTGGTGGACGTGCCGTATCGGCGCGACGAGAGCGACCGCTTCCACGGGCTCGACGCCGATCTGCACCATGAAGGTGCCCCAACCGATACCTGAGACACGCTGCAAGCTCGTCTGCGCGCCTGCCCCGGTGGTATCGTGACCCGGCGCGGCGGCCGACCGGACGCCACGGGGCGTCCCCGTCGCCGTCGTGATTCTTGGAGGCGCATCGCCCGTGGCCGATTCGTCGGCACCCCAGTTCCGGCGCGCCGTGGTGGCGCTGTCGGGAGGACGGACCGACCGACCCATCGTGGCCCTCGCTGCCGAAGTCGCCAAGGCAAGCCACGCCGAGTTGGTGGGCGTCCACGTGGTCGAGATCGACTGGACCCTGCCGCTCGACGCCGATGTGGCCGGCCGGTCCGAGGACGCGCAGCGGGTCCTGGACATCGCGGAGGCGACGGCCGAGGCGAGCCGCTACCGGCTCGAGACCGTGCTGCTCCAGGCGCGCGACGTCGGTGCTGCCATCGTGGACGAGGCATCCGAGCGCGGCGCCGACATGATCATCTGCGGCCTGCCCTTCAAGCGCCGCTTCGGCGGCGACTTCGCGATCGGAGGCACCATCCCGTACATCCTGAAGAACGCGCCCTGCGCGGTGTGGGTCGTCCGAGAGGCGATGCCCGAGGAGCAAGCATGAAAGCCGTGATCGTCGGCTGCGGGCGCGTCGGCGCCGGGCTCGCCGACGCGCTGGACCGGGCCGGCTGGCAGGTCCTGATCATCGACCGCATCACCGCTGCCTTCGACCGGCTCCCGTCCACCTTCGGCGGCACCGCCCTGCGAGGCGACGGCACGGACGAGGACACGCTTCGCCGGGCCGGCGCAGAGGGGGCGGACCTGTTCCTCGCGATGACCGAGGGCGACAACCGCAACATCATGGCCGCCCAGCTGGGCGTCGAGGCGTTCGGCGCGGTCCGGACGCTGGCCAAGGTCAACGACCCCGTGCGCGCCGAGGCGTACGCCCTGCTGGGCATCGCGACCCTGTGCCGGACCAACCTGATGGAGACCGCGGTGCTCGCCTTCCTGGGGCAGGCTTCCGGGGAGCGCCCCGGGATCTTCCTCCCGGCCGCGGCGCACACCCATCCGCTGGGCGCAGGGCCCGCCACCACGACGGAGGCCTGAGCCATGTTCGTGCTGGTCGTCGGCGGCGGCAAGGTCGGCTACTACCTGGCCAAGGAGCTCATCGACTCGGGGCACGAGTGCGTGCTCATGGAGAAGGATCGCGGGCGCGCGGACACCATTCGCGACGAGATCGGCTCGGTCGTGATCGCCCAGGACGGCTGCGAGGGCAAGTACCTCCGCGAGGCGGGCGCCAACCGAGCCGACATCGTGGCCGCGGTCACCGGCGATGACGAGGACAACCTGGTCATCTGCCAGATGGCGAAGCACCACTTCGACGTCCCGCGGACCATCGCCCGGGTCAACAACCCCAAGAACGAGCGGCTCTTCCGCCACCTCGGCGTGGACGAGATCATCAGCCCCACCCGGATGATCCTGGGCTCCATCGAGCAGGACATCCCGGTCCACGAGCTGCTCCACCTGGCGGCGCTGGGCGAGGGCGAGCTCGAGATCATCGAGGCGCACCTCCAGCCGGGGTCGCCCGCGATCGGGCGCATCGCAGGCGAGCTCCGGGTGCCGGCCGGCTGTTCGCTGTTCGGCGTCATCCGCAACGGGGCGCCCACGCCGCTGCGCTCGGACACGATCCTCGCCGAGGGCGACAAGGTCATCGCGATCGGGCGGCCGGACTGCGAAGTGGAGCTGCGCGAGCAGCTGATCGGGGAGCCCGAGGAGGCCTAGCGTCCCGTTCCCCAAGTCGCGCGCCGGTTGCCGCGCGGGACCCCCGCCGCGCGCCGGCGGCTGAGTCGTGCTGGGGTCGCCGCGCGCGGCGGCTGAGTCGTGCTGGGGTCACCACGCGCGGCGGCG
>JAJYMP010000503.1 GCA_021786915.1 Chloroflexota bacterium | reverse complement strand
GCGGACCGAGGGCGCGACGGGGCGCGCCGCGATGGCCGTCACGGCGGCCAGTGTCGGGACGATGGCCCCGACGACCACGACCCGGGGCACTCCGGCCAGGAAGAAGCCATCGCCGTGGTCACTTGGGCCAGCGGAAGGTCGGCGATGCGGTTGGATTCACAGTGGTGCTTGGCGCTTCGCCCGGGCTTGGAGCGGCCGCCGTGGCCGCCGCCGTGACGACCGGCAGAGGGGTGAACGACGAGGAGGGCGTGGCCTTCACGCTGACCACGACGCTCAAGAACGGTGGAATGCCCTCCTCCCAGACCCGCCGGTCGGCGAAGGTGACCGTCGAGCTCTTGGGCGTCAACGCCTGGAAGCGCCAGGTGCTGCTGCCCGAGGCGCCCACCAGCCAGGGCTGGTTGGGCGGAGCGAAGGAGCCTTCCCCGACCAAAGCCAGGGCATTCGGGTCATGGACCGGCTCGGACCACTGATAGCCGCCGTCGCTGCCGACGTCGCACAAGGTGATGGTCAGGATGGCCCCGGTCGCCAGGGTGGCCACCGGCGAGACCGTGCTGTTGGTGTCGGACGGCGGGAAGTCGTTGCAGGTCAGGGTGATGGCGGCTGCGCCGGATGGGTCCCGTGTGGCGCTCATGGCGCTCTCGGTGTTGTCGGTGCAGCCGGTGGCGACAAGCGCGATCAGGACCAGGGCCAAGAGCGCGATTCGGGCGGGTAAGGTGCGCGCCTCGGTGACCGGGGCCCGAGCGGTTGACGGGGCAGCGAGTCGCTGGCGTGAGCAGGAGCAGCCCGAAAGCCGCCGCCACTTCCGTCGGCGCAAGCGCCATGAGATGGATGCGAAATGACTGAGGCCAGACTTGATCAGCGCCAGACCAGGACCTGTTCGCCGTCTCAACATGTCAGCCAACCTTGGTGACACGGATCGTGCTGCCCAATTCCGGCCCGGAGAACGGATTACCCTGCAGTGTGGTGGTGACCACGAATTCGCTGCCGTCGAAAGGCGTATAGGTGGTGGCGATGCACTTGACGCCGGTGCAGACCTCGCTCAGCACCCTGGTCAGGGCTTGGGGCAAGGCGCTCGCGTCGAACGCGCCCACGTCCTGACCGCTGCCGCTCACGCAGCCAAGCGGGCCCGTGCAGATGGTGATGTCATACGTGCCCCCTGGCAGATTGGTCGGAAAGCCGCGCGGCAAGTTGGCCGGGGGTGCGGCCCGCTGCGTCGCGGTCGCCCTGGGCGTGGGCGTGGGGGCCGGGGGGATCGTGACCTTCGTGTTGCCGCCGCAGGTCTCCAAGCCCGCGTCGTCAACGACACACACCTCAGCGTCAAAGCCGGGCGCCCTGGTGGCCACCCAGTCCGGAGTGTGGTGCGAGTTGCTCGCCCAGCCCTGGGTGCCCTGCAAGTCGCCAAATGTGGAGGTGTGGGGATTGCTGCAGAGGCTGCCGCTGCACGTGGAATCGATCGTCTTGATCTGCCAGCCAAACGGTATGGCCGGCGTGTCAGCCCAGTAGAACGTATACGGCGGCACGCCCCCGCTGGCTGTTGCCACCAAGACCGTGCACGGCTGGCCTTCCGGCGGGCATGTCACGTTCCGCGGCGAGATCGCGGGCGGGGGGGTGGTGACGGTGATATGCAGCTCGAAGGTCACTGACTGGGGCGGCGTGGAGGAGTCCGACATCCTGATCGTGAGGGGTTGGCTGATCCACAGGCGGCTGCCGTTCAGGATCGGGGACCCGTCGTACTGGACGTGACAATCCGACGTCAGCGCGAACGCCAAGGGCGGCGTGCCATCCGCGAGCGAGCAGTGATAGTCGCGCGTGCCCCCTGCCGCGGAGATGGGGGCGCTTGCCCGCGAGCCGTCGATGAAGGCCGGCAAGATGGTGGTCCAGATGTACATCCCATAAGTGCCGTTGTGGGCCAGGTCGATCTGGGGAGCCTGCAGGTCGATCGGGGGTGTGCCCAGCTTGGTCTTGTTGGCCGGCGAGGCGTCGAACTCTTGCATCGCCTTCTGCAGGTCGTCGGTGGGCGCATCCGGCGGCAGCAGGGGGCCGCCTCCGGCCGGAAGACCAGGCGAGGCGTCCATGCTGATGGGAGCCTGCCCGTCCCGGCCGTTGAAGACCCCGTCGTTGGCGAGATCCCTGGTCAGGGCGTCGCTCAGGGCGAAGGGGGTCACCCCCAGACCGTTGGCCTCCAAGTCGAGGCCGGCCAGCTCGAGGCCGAGCTGGCGCGACTGGTAGGTGGCGGGTTCGACCTGCTGAGCGGGGGGCAGATCGGCGATCTCCGGGTAGATGTCGCTGATGCTCGGGAGATCGAATTCGCGGGCCACGGTCGCGTCGGAGACGGCGATGGCGGCGTCCAGGGGAGCCCCGTCCGCGGCGAGGGTGATGGCCCGCGCGGTGGCCCAGGTCGTCAACGGCGTGAGCGAGGCGTAGGTGGCGCCCGGGTTGAGCACGGTCCTCAAGGAGTCGCGCGGGCCCGCGGCCGATGACTTGTGGGTGACCTCATCGACGTAGCTTCCGCCCGAGGTAATGGCCAGGAGCGAGTCCCTGGGATGGCGGGCGACCGTCGCGCGGTAGTGGCCGTTCTTGTCGGTGACCGCACTCGCCAGCAGCACACCTGGTTGCCCGCTGCTCAACATCGCGAAGACCTTGACAGTTGCTCCGGTCAACGGTCTCGCCAGGGCCGCGTAGCCACCGACCTGAGCCTCTGTTGGGGCATTCGCCACCTGTTCGCCCGCAATTGCCCCGAGTGTGACCAGTCCTCCCGGCATCAGGATCATGTACACGCCGAGTAGCGCCGCCGCTCTCGGACCGCTCGCGCCTGGCCGAATCCCCGGCAGGCGCCGCCTGGCCCAGAACCTCGTGATGGCGCTCCCCGCCTGGTGAGGATTGGCCCAGGTGGCCGCCACCAGGAGAACCCCCGCGCCAGCCACCACGAGGATCGCGGCGCTGGCGGCGTCGGAGCCGCCGAGCCAGGACAAGAGCAGGCCAGCGGCGAAGATGACGGCCAGCGCGAGCGTCCCCACGGCGAGCCTGACATGGCGCCTGCGAATCCACCGATAGAGCCAGAGCGGCGTCAGCACGAGCAGGGCCGAAGCAAGCCCCCCGCCGACCATGAGGATCGTGAACGCGTCGGACTCGCCCGGGGGGTCAAGTCGAGACATCCCGGGGACCACGGTCACCGCGACGGCTATCACGGGGACGAGCGTCACCGTGAGCGCGACGACGTACAGGAGAAACCGCGCGAACCCACCACCCATGCCCTTCGGCGCGGCAGCCGAAGGCCTGGTCCGAGCGCGCGCGACCGGCGGAATCGGCCTCGGTGCGCTCGGAGTCGGGTTTGCCGAAGGGGGCGGGGTGGGCGGTGACGTCGGCAGCGCCACGGCAGTCAGATCGCTACCGCAGGCTTCGCAGAAGAGGGCACCAGTCCTCAGCCCGCCGCCGCAGGAAGGGCACCGCCCTCCAGAGCTGGCCCCGCAGTGCCAGCAGAAGGCGGCTCCCGGCTGGCCCTCGCTGCCGCGCCGCGGGCACGGAACCGAACCTCGCGCGCAATCCATCGCCTCCAAGGGCGACGGGAATGGGTGGCGGCTTCACGTTGAACAACACGCTCAGCTGGGCGCTCCACCGATGCAAACGACCGGAGCCACGCTTGCCGCGCGATTCTATATCCCGCGCGCAACTTCACAATCCCGCGCGCAACTTCACAATGCCGATCCTCGCGCCGGTGCTCGTCGATCCGGCCGGCGGTCTCCGGGTCGAGCCTCGCCAGCTGGGCGAGCGCCTCGCCGATGATCTCGAACTGGCGCTCGACCGCCGCCCGCACCATCGGGTCCGCGGCGTAGGCGTCGAAGTCCAGGCCCTCGGTGAACTCCGCGATCAGCGCCGCCGCTTGGCCTATGTCGTGCAGGTAGGCCTACGGCTCATGCGGCATACAGCAGCGTCCTTGTCCGCTCGATGTCGGCCTTCATGTACGGGTTGCGGACGGCCGAGAGCGCGACGAGGTCGACCTCGCGGCCGAACAGGTCCTCGAGGGACTCGCGGAGGCCGAAGTAGGCGTCCGCGCACCCGCCCGGGGGCAGCGCCTCGAACTCGACGAGCAGGTCGACGTCGCTCCGCCCGGGCTCGAAGTCGTCTCGCGCGGCCGACCCGAACAGGAACAGGCTGCGAACGCGGTACCGGCGGCACAGCTCCTCGAGCGCGGCGCGGTGATCGTCGATGAACGGGCTCATGTTCACGACTCCTCGAGCGAAGAGTACCCGAGGCCACGGCCCGCGACGGCCGGCTGCGCGACGGCAACCTTATGCGAAGAAGCCCTCCTCGAAGACGGGGAGGGCGCGGACCGGATCGCGTGGTCGGGGCGAGAGGGATACCGCCTCCGGTACCGACCTCTTTGTCCCGGCGACGTGGCCGCTGCCGATCCGCGTGCGGGACGCGCCTCAGGCCCAGAGGGCCGAGATCGGGGCGGCGACGATCCGGTCGCCGAGGCGGTAGGCGCGGGGGCCCGTGTGGAACACGATACCGGCGGCGAACTCCGCGTCGTAACGGTCCCGGAGGCCCGCGAGGTGGCGGGCCGAGTCCGGCCCCGGCGCCGAGTCGGCCTTGACCTCCATCGCGACCAGCCTGCCGCCGGCGAGCTCGGCGAGCAGGTCGACCTCGAAGCGGCCCTGCTGCTGGCGGACGTGCGCGAGCCGCGGGCGCACCGCTGACACCGGGAGCTCGGCCCGGATCTGCGAGACGACGAACGACTCGAGCAGCCGGCCGAGCAGGTCGCCGCTCCTGAGGGCCAGGCTCGCGTCGAGCCCGAGCACGGCCCCGGCCAGCGCGGGCTCGACCAGGTGGCGCTTGGGCGCGAGCACGAGGCGCTTGAGCCGGTTCGACGTCCACGCCGGCAGGGCCTCGACGATGAGCAGGTTCGTGAGCAGCCGCTCGTAGGCCTGCGCGGTCCTGCGGTTGATCCCCGCCGCCTCGAACAGCGTCCGCTCCTCGACGACCCCGGCGGTGTTGAGCGCGTAGGCCTCGAGGTAGCGGCGGAGGCGGGCGGGATCCCGCCCGCCGTCGACCTGCTCGGCGTCGCGGGTGAGCAGGTGCTCAACGTAGCTCTCCAGCCAGTGGCGCCTGGCGAGCTCGCCGAGGCGCAGCGCCGGCTCCGGGAAGCCGCCGCGGAGCGCGAGCTCCACGTACCCGCGCAGGTCGGGCGTGTCCGACGCCGGGGCCAGGTCGTCGCCGGCGGCGACGCGGTCGAGGAACGGCGCGGCCGAGCCCCGTCCCGCCTGCTCCCGCACGGTCATGCCGAACAGCGGCACCCGCGTCAGCCGGCCGGTGCCCGGCCACAGGTCGCCGTCGAGGTCGCCCCGGACGGAGCCGGTGACGAGGTACCGCCCGGGGCGGGCGTCGGCGTCGACCGAGCGCTTGACGGCGCCGAGCACCCCCGGCACCAGCTGCCACTCGTCGAGCAGCACGGGCTCGGCCATGCCGCGCATCGCGGCGTCGGGGTCGGCGCGGAACGCGACCGCATCGGCCTCGCGGTCGAGGCGGACGACGGTGGCGGCGCGTCGCGCGGCGGTGGTGGTCTTGCCCGCCGCACGGGGGCCGGTCACGAAGATCGCGGGCAGCTCCGCCAGCAGCGTGTCGATCAGGCCGTCGACGAGCCTGGGGCGGTAGGCGTCCATGGCGGCAGACTACCACTCTGCCGCATCAGCGAGTGCTACTCTCACACACGTTCGGATACGACTCCGCCGCACTCGAGTGCCCGGTTCGACCGGATCGAGGTCCCGGGGATCGGAGAGGCGAGCGAAGCGCGCACGCGGGCGCGACACGGCCTTGCGGCGGCGCTGCCGGCGGAGCGCTTCGCGAGGCGGTCTGCCTGGGCGAACAGGTCGTCGGGCACCGAGACGGCGGTCTTCATACCGCGAGTATGACCGTGCGCCTCGCGGGCGACGGGGAAGCCGGGCCGTGCGGCCGGGGTGGTGTGGCATGTGAGTCTGGTCGGGGCGGGGCGTCGTCGCCCGGTTTGTTCCTTGGCCGCCGATGCATCAGGGGACGACAACGATCGCCCCCTTCATCCCCGCCTCGTAGTGGCCGGGCGCATGGCAGGCGAAGGCGAATGGCCCGGGCCCCGTGAATGCGTAGGTGAGCGACTTCGTCGCCATCATCCCGATGTCCGCGATCTCGGGAGTGCCTGCTTTGTCGGCAGCGACGTCGGCCGCCGGACCGACCATGAACTCGTGCGAAATCGGCCCCATTGTCGTGACCTCGAATGTAATCGTCTCGCCCTGCTCCACGGTCACAACGTCGGGGTAGAAGCGAAGATCGGGGCTCGCCACGATGTGTACGACGCGGGGCGCAGAGGTCGTTCCAGGCACGAAGCCCGGCGAGCCTGGATCGAGGCCGGCGCCGACGTTCGGCGCACCCAAACCCCACGGTCCGGATAGGCCGGAGGTCGAGCCCGGTCCGGCGAGCGCGGCCGCTCCCGCCATCAGGATCGCCCCTGCGGCGATGAGGCCGATCCCCAGCCAGGCAGCGCGGCGCACGTCAGTACCCCAGCGTCCGCTTCGCCTGCTCGAACTCCTCCTGGGTGATCTCCCCGCGCGCATAGCGCTCCCGGAGAATGTCGAGCGGCGAGGGCCGCTCGGGCTCCCTGCTCGTCCCCCCGCGGCCCACCGCACCGACGGCCCAGACGATCAGGACCACGAAGCCGACCATCACGAGCAGGCCGCCGAACATCCAGATCCACCCAAGCGCGCCCCCGGCGAACCCATATCCCATCATTCGCGTGTCTCCAAGTTCACTGGCCAAGCCCATCACCGTCGCCCACCAGTCTCCGGGTGGGACCTCAGCACTGGCGTCCGGTTTTCCTCAAGACTTCCTCAAGCGGCTCGACTTCGGTCCCTACATGGTGACCCGGATCCCGGCCAACCGGCTGCCGGCGACGAGGCCCGCGTGGGCCAGCCGGCGTTCCAGCCGGCCCCCGATCCAGGAGCGCTCGAAGAGCACCTTCCCTGCGTGCCAGGAGCGCCCGGGCGCCCGGAGCACGAGCTCAGGGTCCGGCTCGGCGAAGAACTCCCCGGCGGCGAAGGCCGCGCGTCCCGCCCCGGCCTCGACCCAGCAGTAGCCCACGCCGTCGAAGGCGTCGGCGGCCTCCCGGCCGGCGAGCGAGGCGGCGATCCTGCGGGCGGCGACGAGGCCCTCCCCGTGCGCGAAGACGCCGGCCCGCGGGAGGGGCTTGCCGTTCGCGAGCGTGATGGTCGTGACGTCGCCGATCGCGTGGACGCGCTCGTGGCCGGTCTCGAGGGTCGCGCGGTCGACCGGGATCCAGCCCGTGCCGCCGGCCAGCGGCGACTCGCGGACCACCGCCGGCGCGCGGTGCGGCGGGACGCCGGCGAGCAGGTCGTACCCGACGCGGCCGCCGTCGGCGAGGACGATCTCGCGGCTGCCCGGCTCGAAGCGCTCGACCTTCGCCCCGGGGTGGAAGCGGATCCCCCTCGCCTCGAGCAGGGCGACCACGGCCGCCCCCATCGCCGCACCGGCGACGGGCATCGGGGCGGGCTCCGGGCTGTAGACGTCGACCTCGCTCCGGGCGCGGAGGCCGCGGCGGCGCAGCTCGTCGTCGAGCAGCAGGGCGGCCTCGTACGGCGCCGCCGGGCACTTGTACGGGAGCGCGGCGACGGCCACCACGACGCGGCCGCCCCCGAAGGCGCCGAGCGCCCCCGCGCAGGCGGCGGCCCCGTCGGGCGAGAAGAAGTCGAGCGCGGCCTCCCGGTAGCCGGGGA
>JAJYMP010000744.1 GCA_021786915.1 Chloroflexota bacterium | reverse complement strand
TTCCGATCTCGGGCGACTGGCTGCTCGCCACGCCGTCGGCTGTGCTGGTCGCCGCGGCCTGGCTGGTCGCGACCCGGCTGTCGCGCGGGCACGTCGTGAACCCGTAGCGCTCCGCCGGCCGCGATCCCCAGCTCGGAACCTTGTAGAGTCAGCGCGAGGCATCGACTTGCAGCAGCGGGAGCGACGTGGCCAAGAGCGAGTGGGCGGGCATCTCGGACGCGAAGGCCGCCAGGCGGCTGGGCGAGCTGCTGGGCGTGGCCTTCGACGCGGAGCCCATCGGCGAGCTGGGCGGCTCCGTGGGGGCGCTCGCGCCCGCCGGTGACGACGCCTGGGTGGCGCTCCAGTTCGAGCGCAAGCACAACCACCCCGTCGAGAACGTGCTCCAGTACTGGCGCTGGCTCGAGCGCAGCCGACGGCGCCTGGTCCTCGTGCACGCCATCGAGCCCAACGCGCCCAGGCGCCAGGGCCCGCGGGCGGACCTGACCGAGTGGGTGGGCGCGATGATGGAGCGCGTGATCCCGGGGCGGTTCGCCTACTGCCGGCTCGAGCTGGGCTCGAAGGCGGAGGGCGCACAGCTCGACGCCGCCCGGGCCGCGGTCGCGGCGCTCCGCAAGCCGATGGCCGCGCGGAGCCTGCTCGCGGGCGACTGACGCCCGCGGGCTGCGCCCGCGCTGCTACGCCGGGACGCACCGCAGCAGCTGCACGCCGGCCGCGAACCGCCGCGTGGCGACCAGGCGCAGCGTGAGCCGCACACCGGCAGGGAAGAACGGTGTCCCGCCGCCCAGCACGACGGGGTTGGCGTACATCGAGAACTGATCGACGAGGCTGGCACGGAGGAGCGGCGCCACAGCCGTCGGCCCGCCGACCCCGATGTCGGCATCCTGATCCCACCGCAGCCGCGCCACCTCGGTCACGATGTCGCCCTGGAGCAGGTGCGCGTTCCAGTTCACCGAGGTGAGCGTTGACGAGGCGACGAGCTTGGGCTTCGGCCCCCAGATCCGGGCGAAGTCGCGCTCCACCTGCGTTGCGGTGGGATCGTCCTCGGCCGTCGGCCAGTAGGCGGTCATCAGCCCGTACATGCGCCGCCCGTAGAGGAGGATGGCGACGCCCCGCGCCTCCGCGTTGAAGGCCTCATGGATCTCCTCGTCCACGACAACCCAGTCGATGCCGCCGTCGGGGGCGACCGCGAACCCGTCGAGCGAGACGGACATGGAGTAGACGACGCGTCCCATCGCGCGCCTACGGCTTGGTCGACGGGAACGGGAACAACGTCGGAGCGCGACTCCTGCCTGGGTACGAGACGGGTCGCGCGCAGTCTGGCAGGTGGGCCGGAAGCCTGCTGGACGACTTGGGCCGGGATGACCGGGGCTGGGAGACTTGCCGTCGCGTCGTAGGATCGCAGCGTACGGAGGTGACTCGATGAGCATCGAGACCACGACCGGCGTCTCCGTCGGGCTGCCAGCGACGCCGGCGCACGCGCTCGAACCGACCCCCCAGCCGACCGAAACCGCCGCGCCGGGGGTCGCGGCCGAGCCCCGCATCGAGCAGACCGGTGCCACGGGGCCCTGCGGACGGGACGACACCCTGGCTCGGGCGATCCTGTGGGCCGTCTCGCGCGCGCTCCCGCCCGGGTCGGGCCTGACGGCGTCGATGGACGGCGCCTCGGCGTCTGGTGCCGGGACCAGCGCCGTCGGTCCAGGCGATGCCGCCAGCTCGCTCGCTGCATCCCGGCGCGCCCACGTCCGCGTCCACGGGCCTGCCGCCCTCGCGAGGATGCTGCCGCCGACCGAGAACGCGTTCGCCGATGCGTACCTGCGCGGGGACGTCGACATCGACGGCGACATCGCGCTCGCCATCGCGGCCGCCCGGGGCATTGACGTGCGTCGCCTCTCGCCCGCCGACATTCGGCGCGTTGCCCGCTGGTCGCTCGAGCTCCGGCTCGCCCGCCGCGACGATCCAGGCGTCGCGCTCGCCCGGCCGGCGGCGCGCCTCACGGGCCCCCGCCACTCGCGCGCCCGCGACCTCGCGGCGATCAGGTTCCACTACGACGTGGGCGAGGCCTTCTACCGCCTCTGGCTCGACCGGCGCCTCACCTACTCGTGCGCCTACTTCGAGCGCGACGACGACCCCGTGCGCGACCTCGACGACGCGCAGGCGGCGAAGCTCGACCTCGTGTGCCGCAAGCTCGACCTGCGGCCGGGCCAGCGGCTGCTCGACATCGGCTGCGGCTGGGGATCTCTGATCCTCCACGCCGCCGAGCGCTACAAGGTCAACGCCGTGGGCGTGACGCTCTCGGAGCGGCAGGCCGACGAGGCGAACCGCCGAGCCGCCCTGATGGGCCTCGAGCACCGCGTCCGGGCAGAGGTGCGCGACTATCGCGACCTCGCCCCGCTGGGCGAGTTCGACGCCGTGGCCTCCATCGGGATGTTCGAGCACGTGGGCGCCGCCATGCTGCCCGAGTACTTCCGCGCCGCCTACGACGCGCTGTCGCCCGGCGGCCGGTTCCTCAACCACGGCATCGCGAGCGCGGCGCGCGACGCAGGCGCGGCACCCGGTCG
Organism: Chloroflexota bacterium; assembly: GCA_021786915.1. Next base: position 34,999 of record JAJYMP010000744.1, on the reverse strand, counting down.
AGACGGCTGGCGCGGCGGGCTGCGCCGGGCCACCTTCACCGAGCGGTACGTCTTCCCGGACGGCGAGCTCGTCCCGGTCGAACGCGCGATCGCGGTCGCTCGCGACGCCACCGGCTTCGAGGTGCTCGACGTCCAGTCGCTGCGGCCCCACTACGCGCTCACGCTCCGCGCCTGGGTCCAGCGGCTGGAGTCGGCGTGGGCCGAGTCGGTCGATGCCGCCGGCGAGGAGGTCGCGCGCACCTGGCGGCTGTACATGGCGGGCGCGCGGGTCAGCTTCGAGCGCGGCGAGATCGACGTCGCCCAGCTCCTGCTGGCCAAACCGCTCGGCGACCACGAGCCGGCCCCGAGGCCGCTGCGCCCCTGGTGGTGACCCGCGCCGGCTGACGACTCATCGGCCGGAGGTCAGAGGTCAGGGCCGGAGGTCCGCCCGCCAGACAATGGTGAGCGGGCCGACGCCCTTGGCCCGCGTGTGCTCGTGGGTGCCGAAGACCGCGTCGGCGGCCGCGAGCCCCGCGTAGCCCGTCTCGGCGTGGGCCCAGCGCGTCGGCAGGTCGTACACGAGCGCGCGGCCGCCGGGGCGGAGGACGCGGCGGATCTCGCCGAAGCCGCGCTCCGCATCGGGCCAGTGGTGCGCTGACAATGAGCTCACGACCAGGTCGAAGGAGGCGTCCGGGAACGGCATCTGCGCGACGTCCGCCTCGACCAGGGTCGCCCGCCCGCGGGTGCCCGCTCGCGCGAGCCGGCGCTCGGCCGCGTCGAGCATCGCGGGGTCCACGTCGAGGCCCGTCCAGTGGGCGTCGGGCAGGAGGTCCAGGAGGCGCTCCGCCAGGTGGCCGGGGCCGGGGCCGATCTCCAGGATCGAGGGTTCCGCCACGCCCGCCAGCGCCGCCGCGCAGTCGCTGGCGATGTCGCCGTAGTAGCCGCCGAGGAACCAGCCCGCGGCCAGGTCGTAGGCGCGTGTCCCCGGGGCGGACGAGGTGTGCATCGACTCGGCAGCGCGGCGGATGGATGGCTGGGCCAGCCAGGCGGCCATCCCGGCCAGGCCTGCCACGAAGGCCACGCGTCGGATTCCCATGGCTCAATCATGCCCCCGCCGGCCTGGCGCCGCGATTCGACCAACCCCCAGGATCCCCTCCGGGAGGCGCTTGTGCGCTTGCGCTGGCCCTTGCCGCCTCCGGAGGGCGATTGGGGGGCCGAAGGTTGCGAAACCACGCCTTCTCAGTGGTTCCGACCGAGATACGCGCCTCCCGGGGGAGACCTGGGGGACGGCGGCCGCCCCGCGAAGCCCCTTTCGGCGCGAGCACCGGGCTGAGGCGGAGCCGCCACCCTGGCCCAGCGCAAGCCGTTCCTGCTCCGCCAGGACCCTGAGACGTCCGCGGCCCTCCAGCGATGGGGCGCGGACGGCCTCCGCTCGGTCAACGGGCAGGCGGAGTACATCCTCCGGCGCGCCCTCAGGGGATGCCGCGGCCTTCCCGACCGCAAGCCGCCCCTGACACAGCGTCCCGCGCCACCGGCCCGGGGCAGTACGATCCTCCAGCGTCACGCAACGAGGGAGGCATGGAAGAAGACAGACCGCGCCCGTCGCTGGGCCGGCCGCAAGGCTGGGACCCGGTGTGGCAGCGCCCGGTTCCGCCCTCGATCGGTGCGCGGCTGGCACCGGTCGTGGTGTTCGTCGTCGCCCTCGTCGCCTACCTGCGGACGCTCCTCCCGGGCCAGGCGTTCGACGACTGGGGCGAGATGCAGTCGGTCCCGCACCTGCTGGGCATCGCCCACCCCACCGGCTACCCCACGTTCATCCTGGCCGCGCACCTGTTCGAGCTGCTGCCCTTCGGGAGCGTCGCCTACCGGGCGAACCTGTTCTCGGCGGTGCTCGTCGCCCTGACGCTCGCGACCCTCTGCTGGGCGGCGACCCGGCTCGGCGTGCGTCCGGCCATCGCTGCCGCCGCGGCCCTGGCCACCGGGGCCGCCGGCACGGTCTGGGCGGCCGCGACGGTGGCCGAGGTCAACCCGCTCCACCTGTTCCTCATGGCGCTGCTGCTCGACCGGGCGCTCGCCTGGGCTGACGGCGGCCGTCCGCGCGACCTCGCGCTGTGCGGGCTGATCACCGGGCTCGCCCTCGGCAACCACCTGCTGACGCTGTTCGTCGCGCCGTTCATCGCGCTGTTCGCCGTCTGGGCGGGCAGGCGGGCGCTCCTCGATCGGCCGAAGCTCGTGTTCCTGCCGATCCTGACGGCGCTCCTCGGCCTGACCGTGTACGCCTACATCCCGATCGCCGCGCGGTTCAACCCGCCGCTCGCGTACAACCACCCGACCACGCTCGACTCGTTCCTCTTCCTCGTCACCGGCACCCAGTTCCGCGCCCAGGAGACGGACATCCTCGCCGCCAGCAGCATCTCCACGCTGCTGGCGGCGGGACCGTCGCTGGTCGGCCTCGTGGTGGAGCGCGGCGTCCTGCTCCTGCCGCTCGCCGGCGTCATCGGCATCGCGGTGCTGCTGGTGCGGCGGCCGTCGCTCGGCCTCCCGCTCGTCGGGATCCTGATCGCCGGCGCTGACGTCTGGGCGAACTACCTGGAGCTCGAGCACTACCTGCTGGTGCCGTTCCTGGTGCTCGGGCTCGGGGCGGCGGTGGCCGTCGAGGCGGCGGCGCGCGTCGCCGAGGACTGGCTGCCGAGCGCGGCGGCGCGGGCCGCGGGGCCGCTCGCCATCGCGGGCGCATCGGCGATGGCCGTCCTGCTCGCGGTCGTGAACCTGCCCTCGGCAGACCTGAGCGCGAACCACTCGGGCGACGACTACGTGGCGATGATGACCAGTCAGCTGCCGCAGGACGCGGCGATCCTCTCGTTCTGGGGCGCCTCCACGCCCCTCTGGTACGCCCAGCACATCCTGGGCGACCGCCCGGACGTGCTCGTCATCGACGACACCAACGTCGTCTACGAGCCGGGCGGCACGCGCGAGGACCGGATCCGCGCGATGGTCTGCCAGCGGCCAGTCTTCATCCTCCGACCCAGCGAATCCGACCTCGTCCCGACGCGGGCGCTGTTCACGCTGGACCCGGCGTTCACGGTCACGGTCGGCATCGGCGGTCCCGTTGCCACGACGCCGCTCCCGGTGTACCGCGTCGTCGCTCCCGCCGGCACCTGTCCATGACGGCGGGTCCTGACTCAGCGGTCAGGATCGGCAGGTCCCCGGGAGTAGGTCGCAGGCGCTCCCGGCGGCCCGCTACGGCCAGGTGAACGTGGCGACCAGCGGCGTCGCGCCGAAGCCCGCTTCCGTGTTCCGCAGGACGAACATCCAGGCGTGCGGCGGCACCACCGGGAAGCTCACGCTCAGCTTCGTGGCGCCGGTCGTCGGCTTCACGGTCTTGAGGCCGGGCCCGCCCTGCTCGATGAGGTCCAGCTCGTAGAGGAACGGGTGGCCGCCCCAGTCCGCGGCGATGTGATAGGAGCCCTTGGCCCGCGGCGTGGCGACCACCTGCAGGCCGTTGGTGGCGGGCGCGTCGGTCCCGTCGAACCGTGCGTTCCGGATCGTCACCTTGGGCTTGGTGGCCGGGAAGGTGATCGTCACGTCCACGACCGGCGTGGCGCCTGCCGCCCCCCGGAGCGTCACCTGGAAGTTCGAGCTGGCCTTCTTGTTGACGCCCGTCAGCGTGCTGGTCACGCCGGTGTGGCAGGCGAGCTGATTGCCGTCGGCGATGAGGCAGACCTGGCTGTTGCCGCCCGATTCGGTCTTGAGCTTCACGGTCACGGTCCCGGTCTGCGCCGCGAGGGAGATGGCCCTCGTCGTCCCGTTGGCATCCGTGGCCGCGTCGAGGCCGAGCTGGACGAACGTGATGGCGGTGGTCGGCACGGGCGTGGGGCTGGGCGTGGGCGTGGGGCTCGACGACGGCGACGCCGAGGGCGACGGGGCGGCCGACGCGGATGGCGCTGCCGACGACGGGGCCGAGGACGGCGCGGGAGGCGATGCGGCGGCCGAGGAGCCTGAAGGCGCGCCCGTGGGCGTGGACGAGCCGCTGCCGAGCAGGTGGGTCGCCAGGAGCACGCCGAGGAGGACGGCGAAGATGAACGCCAGAACCAGCACGAGCCGCTGCATGTTCGTCATGCGCCCATGGTATGGGGGCGCGGCAATCGCGTCAGGTCGGGTCGGGCGGGGTCGCCGGGTTCGCGAGCCCCTCCACCACGGCCGCGCTGGGCAGCGTGCGCAGGATCGCCGGCGGCGCGATGACCTTCCAGCTCCGACTGCCTCCGCCCAGGACGATCTTGTCTCGGGTCATCACCGCGGCGTCCACCCACACCGGCAGGTCTTCGGGCAGCCCGAACGCCGTGACGCCACCGATCTCGTGACCGGTGAGCGCCCGGGTCTCCTCAGGCGAGGCGAACGACGCCTTGCGGCCGAACCGCCCCTTGACCACGCGGTTGACGTCCAGGCGGTGCGTGGCGAGGACGACGCACGCGGCGTAGACGGGCTCGGCCCCCTTGCCCACCACCACGATCGTGTTGGCCGAATCGGCGGGATCGAAGCCGTAGTGGGCGCAGAAGGAGGCGGTGTCGGCGAAAGCCGGGTCGCAGGGGAACAGCTCGTAGGGCCCGCGCCCGGCTAGGGCCGCCTCGAGGGCTTCGCGGTCGGGATCGTGCTGGGCCGTCATTCGGACTCCGGGGTGGTGATGCAGCAGAGGCGGCCGGCCTCGCGCGGGTTGGCGCGGAACAGCCGGTAGAGGGGGCCGCCGGGGAGTGGGTGCTGGTGGAACGTCGCCCGGATCACCGCGTCGCGCTCCGGCCCGGGCTCGAGCAGTGTGGCCGCGAAGCGCTCGCGAGCGCCGTCGCGACCCTCCAGCTTGCCGCCCCCGGCCGTCTCGAGGTTGCGCGTCCAGGCGCATGCCCGATCCGGGTGGCCCAGGTACCGGCGATCGCCGACGCGGAGCAGTCCCAGGAACACCTGCGCTCCTCGCCGCTGCGCCGCACGACGAGCACGACGCGCACCACGTTGCCGATGCCGGAGCGGCGCCAGGCCCAGGCCATCGGCCGGTCGAGTCGGCCGAGCGTCCGGTACCAGCGCGGCCAGAAGGCGTGGGCGAGGCGGACCATGTCGCGCAGGATACGGCGAGGCGTTCGATTCGGCCGGGTGGTGCGCCGAGGCACTCGGGTGAATCCCCTAGGAGGATCCCCGCCGCCAACACGGACCATCGACCAGTGGGATCGCGTCCCGACGCCGACTAGATTCGCCCCAGATCGGCGTCAACGCGCCGGTTGCCAGCATCGGTTCAGGGACGACTGGCTCGACAAGCGGCAAACCCGGGGCGACCCGGGGACGCAACGCCACGGGACTCGGAACGAGTCAGCCGGGCTGCCGACGCCGGACCCGCGCGGCGCGATCGCGCGGTCACAGGCCGCCAGGGACGGCGGCAGGAGAGACCCGATGCGAATTCTCACGACTATGGGCAGCGGCGTCAGGCATGCCGCTGTCGCCGTCACCGAGGCCGCCCTCGTCGCGGCGATCGGCACCGCCCTGGTGTTCGCGGGGGCGGTCGCGACCGGCGACAAGCCCGCTGGCGCCAGCGATGCGTTCGCAAAGGGTCCGCGGACCCCCGCCTCCTCGTCGTCGATCAGCCTGAACCAGGATCCGTCGGCGCTGCACCTCGGCAGCTCCGTCACGTTCACGTCGTCGGCAGGCGGTCTGACCGGCAACCAGTACCCGATGATCGTCGTCTCGTGCTCGCAGGACGCGACCCCTGTCTACGTCCAGCTTGACCACACTGACGCCACCTTCAAGCTCGGTGGTGGCTCATCGCAGTGGCTGCTCAACGGCGGCCCGGCCAGTTGCAGGGCGACCCTCTACGCCTATGGCGGCAAGACCATCGTGACGCTCGCCGGGCCGGCAACGTTCGACGTCGCGGGTTGACGATTGGACCGGGATCCCCGGGATCGCCACGCATGAAGAGGCGCCGGCCGCATGGCCGGCGCCTCTTCTCGTGACGGCGGGCCTAGGCAGGCCCGAGGATCACGGCCCGACTGCCCACTCGTTGTTGATCGCGTCGAAGGCGTCCTTGGCAAGCGCCGGGATGGACTTGACATTCCCATACCAGAGGCTGCCGCCGACGTTCGACCGCGACGCGGCGTAGGTGAGCATGTCCATGACGGTCATGCTCGTGGCGCCCCCGAAGGCGGCGCTGGAGCTCTTGCCCTTGATCTGCGTCAGGTCGATGACAACGTCGCCGATCGGGGCCGGGGCCTTGATCGCGTTGCCACCGAGGTCCGGATCGCTGAAGTAGACGTCAAGCGCGGTGGCCATCATCTGCGCCTTGAGCATCGCGTTCATCGACGCGCCCGACGCATTGGCAGCCTTGACGAGGGTGTACACGTAGGTCGCAACCTGCTTGCAGGTCGCCGCGCCGGACAGATCCTGGAACGGATCGAACTGCCGCAGCCAGGTGCCGCTGTCGCACACGCCGGCGGTCTGGGTTCCATTGGTGATGATCCTCTGGCCGTTCTTGTTCTGCCAGAAGCCCATCGTCAGGGCGCCCGTCTTGCCGCAGACGGTAACCGTCTGGGTGGCGTATTGGCCGGTCTCGGTGATCGTCGCGGTGTTGTCGTAGGTGAAGCAGCCCACCTCGGCCAGGATGGTGCGGGAGTACTTGTAGTCGGCCGACGCGTACGGGGCCGTGTCGGTCGCGGTGAGCGTGCCGAGTGCGCCCGCGTACGAGTCGGTGACGTTGATCGTCTTGTTCGTGCTGCCCGCCTGGGTCAGCGTGAACGCCTTGCCCCCGGAGGCCGTGCCGGTCGGGGTTGCGTACGCCTCCTCGTCCCAGGTGGCCGTGGCGGTGTTGGTGCCGCTCAGCGAGCTGGCCGAGGCGTAGGTGCAGCTGTAGGCGACGTCGAGGTAGCCGCTCCTCGGGACCACGTACGGGCCCGCTGCAACGGTGCAGACGCCGCCGTTGCTGACGACGTCCGTGAGGCCGGAGAGGGTGATGTCCTGCCAGGTGTTGGGGTTCGTGACAGTGATCACGCCGCTGAGCGTCCAGCCGGAGTCGCTGACCCCGGTCTGGGTGGCGGTGACGGTGTAGTTGAAGGTGGCGGTCCCACCGGCTCCCGTGCTGACCGTCGTCTTGTCGACCGCCTTGGCGATCTTCCAGAGGTACGTCCGGTCGAACGTGCCGGCCGCGGTCTTGGTCACGGTGAGGTCCATGCCCACGCAGACCGTGACGGTCTGGGAGGCGGACTGGTCGGTCTCGTCGATGACCGCGGTGTTGGTGTAGTCCGTGCAGGCCCCGGCGACGCCGGCCTTGTCGAGGCTATAGGTGAAGGTGTGGCTTCCATCGGCCCAGGTCCAGGTGCCGAGGGTGACCGGGCTCAGCGGGTCGGTCTTGTCGTCGACGACCGTGATGGTCTTGTCCGTCTCGGTGTTCAGGTCGATCGAGACGACGGCGTTCCCGCTGGCGGAGCCTGTCGGGGTGAACGCCGCGGCGCTGTCCCAGGTCGCGGTGGCGGTGTTCGTGCCGCTGTAGTCCGGCTGGGACGTGAACGAGCACGTGTAGGTGAAGTCGAGATGGCCTGAGGCGGGGACGACCCCGATTCCGTCGTCCGACACGACGCACGACACCCCGCCGCCCACGTCCACGACGTCGGAGAGCCCGGTCAGGGTGACCGCCTCCCAGTCGTTGGGGTTGGTGACGGTGATCGTGCCGCTGAGCTGCCAGTTGGAGTCGGTGTACCCGTCCGGCGTGACCAGGACGGAATAGTTGAAAGTGGCCGTGCCGCCGTCGGCGATGTCGATCCGCGTCTCATCGACGCTCTTGTCGATCAGCCACTTGTACAGGCGATCGAAGGATGCGTCGGCCGTCTTGGTCACCGCGAGGTCCTTGCCCACGCAGACCGTGACGGTCTGGGAGGCGGACTGGTCGGTCTCGTCGATGACCGCGGTGTTGGTGTAGTCGGTGCAGGTGCCGGCGACGCCCGCCTGACCGACCGAGTACTCGAACTCGAACGGGCCGAGGTAGTAGTCGGCGGTGCCGAGGATGACCTGGGTGGCGGTCGTCTTGTCGTCGACGACCGTGATCGTCCGGTTCGTCTCGCCCAGCAGGCCGAGCGTTACGCCGGCCGTGCCGGAGGCGGTGCCGGTCGGGGTGAAGAAGGCCGCCTCGTCCCAGGCCGCCGTGGCGGTGTTGGTGCCCGTGTACGCGGGCTGCGACGCGAACGTGCAGCTGTAGTCGAGGGTGGCCGACCCGCCGGCCTCGATGACGACGTCCGTGCCGCCCGTGACGGTGCACACGCCGCCCGCGAAGGCGTCGGTGACGTCAGCGGTGATTGCCTCCCAGTCGTTGGGGTTGGTCACCGTGATCGTGCCGGACATCGTCCAGCCCGAGTCGGTGTACCCGTCCGGCGTGACCGTGACCGTGTAGCCGAAGGTGGCCGTGCCGCCGTCGGCGATGTCGATCTCGGTCTTGTCGACGTCCTTGGCGATCGACCACAGGTACGTCCGGTTGAACGTGCCTGCGGCCGTCTTGGTCACCGTGAGGTCCTTGCCCATGCAGACCGTGACGGTCTCGTCCGCGGTCTGCTTGGTCTCGGTGATCGTGGCCGTGTTGTCGTAGTCGGTGCAGGTGCCGGCGACACCGGCGATCGTCCGCTTGTAGGTGAACGTGTCGCTGGCCCAGGGTTCGGCGTCCTTGGCGGTGAGCGTGCCGAGGGCGCCCGCGTACGAGTCGGTCACGTTGATGGTCTTGTTCGTCGAGCCGAGCTGACCGAGGGTGAACGCCTTGTCACCGGAGGCCGTGCCCGTCGGGGTGAAGTAGGCCGCCTCGTCCCAGGTCGCCGTGGCGGTGTTGGTGCCGCTGTAGCTGCTGGGGGCCGAGGCGTACGAGCAGCTGTAGGTGACGTCGAGGGAGCTGCTCTTCGGGATGACGTACGGACCGTTGTCGACGACGCAGGTGCCGCCGTTGTTGACGACATCGGAGAGCCCGGCTAGGGTGACCGCCTCCCAGTCGTTGGGGTTGGTGACCGTGATCTTGCCGCTGAGCGTCCAGCCGGAGTCGGTGAACCCGGTCTGGGCGGCGTCGACCGTGTAGGTGAACTCGTAGGAGCCGCCTGCCGCGATCTTGACCAAGGTCTTGTCGGCGTTCTTGTCGATCGACCAGAGGTACGTCCGGTCGAACGTGCCGGCGGCCGTCTTGGACACCGTGAGGTCGAGCCCGACGCAGACCTCGACGGTCTGCTTGGCGAACGCACCGGTCTCCGTGATCGTCGCGGTGTTGTCGTACTTGGTGCAGGTCCCGCCGACGCCCGCGAAGTCGTGGCTGTACGTGTACGTCGCCTTCGCGAACGGGGTCCCGTCGGTCCCGGTGAGGGTGCCGAGCGTGCCGCCGAGGGTGTCGGTGACGTTGATCGTCTTGTTCGTGCTGCCCGCCTGGGTCAGCGTGAACGCCTTGCCCCCGGAGGCCGTGCCGGTCGGGGTTGCGTACGCCTCCTCGTCCCAGGTGGCCGTGGCGGTGTTGGTGCCGCTCAGCGAGCTGGCCGAGGCGTAGGTGCAGCTGTAGGCGACGTCGAGGGTCTTCCCGGCCGTGACCGTGTACGGCCCGGCGGCCAGGGTGCAGGCGCCGCCGTTGTCGACGACGTCCGCCAGGCTGGTGAGGGTCACGTCCTCCCAGTCGTTGGGGTTCGTGACAGTGATCACGCCGCTGAGCGTCCAGCCGGAGTCGGTGAACCCGGTCTGCTCGGCGGTGACCGTGTAGTTGAAGGTGGCGTCGCCCCCGGACGCGATCGTGGCCGTCGTCTTGTCGACCGCCTTGGCGATCTTCCAGAGGTACGTCCGGTCGAACGTGCCGGCCGCGGTCTTGGACACCGTCAGGTCGAGCCCCACGCAGACCGTGACGGTCTGGGAGGCGGACTGGTCGGTCTCGGTGATCGTGGCCGTGTTGTCGTACTTGGTGCACGTCCCGCCGACACCGGCGAAGTCGTGGCTGTACGTGAACGTCGCAGAGGCGAACGGGACGCCGTCGGTCGCGGTGACCGTGCCGAGGGTGCCCCCGAGGGTGTCGGTCACGGTGATCGTCTTGTTCGTGGCGCCGACCTGGCCGAGGGTGAACTCCGCGGTCCCGGTGGCGGAGGCGTTGGGCGTGAAGGCCACGGCCTTGTCCCAGGCCGCCGTGGCGGTGTTGGTGCCGCTGTAGCTGTTCGGCGCGGCGGAGAATGTGCAGCTGTAGTCGAGGACCTTGGAGCCGGATGCGGGAATGGTCACCGCAGTCCCGCCCGTGACGGTGCAGGCCCCGCCGTTGTCGACGCTGTCGGACACGTCTGCCGTGATCGCCTCCCAGTCGTTGGGGTTGGTGACCGTGATCTTGCCGCTGAGCGTGTAACCGGAGTCAGTGAACCCCGTCTGGTCGACCTTGACGGTGTAGCCGAACGTGGCCGTGTCGCCGTCGGCGATGTTGACGGTCGTCTTGTCGACGTCCTTGGCGATCTTCCAGAGGTACGCCCGGTTGAAGGTGCCTGCCGCCGTCTTGGTGACGGTGAGGTCCTTGCCCACGCAGACCGTGACCTGCTTGGAGGCCGAGCCGGTCGTGGCAGTGTCGTTGGTCGTGAAGGTCGCGGTGTTGTCGTGTTTGGTGCAGGTGCCGCCCGGGTCACCCGTGAAGGTCTTCGAGTAGGTGAACGTCGTCGGGCTGGCGTCGGTGTAGCTGACGGTTCCGAGTGTGCCGCCGAACGTGTCCGTGACGTCGACGCTGGTGTCCACCCGCGTGATCGTCGCGGCCGACCAGTCGACGCTCCTCGTCGCGCTGGCCGTCGTGTGCACGGAGCCGAATGCCGTCCAGGTCACAGTCGCCGTGTTCGTCTGCGTCTGCGCAGCGGGAGCGGCGGTGTACGTGCACGTGTAGTCGAAGGTGGCGGAGCCGCCACTCGCAATGGTGGTGCTTCCACCGGTGACGTCACACGTCGCGTTTGCGTCGTTGATCGCATCAGTGACAGCAACGCCCGACACCGCGACGCTGTTGCTGTTGGTCACGGTGATCTGCCCCGTGACGCCCCACAGGCTGTCGGTCCCGGTGTCATGTGTGACGTTGACCGTGTAGCCGAAGGTGGCCGCGCCGCCGTCGGCGATCTTGACCGTCGTCTTGTCGACGGCCTTGGAGATCCCCCACGCGTAGGTGCGCGTCAACGACGGACTAGCCGTCTTCGAGATCCCCAAGTCGCTGTAGTGCGTGTCCGTGTACGTGCAGGTGACCGTGTCACTTGTGTCGAACCCGGTCTTGAGGGTGATCGTGGCTGTCGGCGAGGCCACATCCGTCGTGGTGCCGTTCGTCCCGGTGACGACGCAGGCGAGGTTCGTCAGCGTCCAGCCCGCCGGGATGTTCAGCTCGTTGGCGGTGTAGGTGCCCGCCGGGAGGCTGAACGTCTGCGAAGTCGGCAATGTTGGGTCAGCATCGTCGTCGAGCGAGAAGTCCTGGTTGATCACCCCACCCGTGAGGTTGAAGCTGAAGTCCTGCGGGTCGTTCGGGACAGCGTCCTTGAGGATGACGATGCTGCCGTTCTTCAGGACGGCACCGGCCTGCATCTGGTTGTCGCGCTGGCCAACGGCGGCCCCGTCGAGCTGGACGAGGGCGACGTGATAGGGCGAACCAGAAATGCCGCCGGCACCGGTGGTGCCGTCAATGGCGGTCCACTGCGCCGTCAGGGCCACATGAGCACCGAACCAGAGAGCCACGCCGCAGGTGGTGACGTCCTTCTTGTCGGTGGTGCACATCGCACCGGTTGCAGGGTCGACAGTGAACGTGATGGTGATCGCGGTCTCGCTGTCGCCGGTGTAGTCACCACTGACGATCGTCGGGGTTGTTGCGCTACCGGCCGTAAGCGAGCCGCCGCGCATCACGAAGTGGCGATCGCCCAGCAGGACATCCAAGCCCTCGGCGTTCGGGTCCGTGGGGATGGCGAGCGTGTCTTCGGTCGCCGTCGTGCACCCGGTGATGTCCTGGCAACGGTCGGCATCCGTGATCCAGTTCTCGGACCAGTCCCACGTGGTCAGGAAGTCGTAGGCGTGGTGGCCGCCCTTGGTGGTCCCATACTGCAGGGTCAGAGTGTGGACGCTTCCGGGGACAAGGTCCGTCAGCCACAGGCGCTGGACGGTCGCGTCGCCCTCGGAGTAGGTCGAGTTGTTGCGCTCGAGGTTGCCGTTGACCCAGCGGCAGCCTGTATCTCCGGAGGGGTAGCCGGAACCGAGGTCGTTCGAGCACTGATCGTAGGTGCCGATCGGGAGGTCGGTGAAGGTCGTCGTCGCGGTCCCGGAGACCGGGCCGCTCGCCTTAACGTCGTAGTTCGAGACGAACCATGACGGGAGCGAGAACGAATCCGTGATCATGCCTTGGTCGCTGGCGGCGACGGTGACGTCGCGCTGCCAACTGGAGCCGTACGTGTCGTTGACCACGATGCGGACCGACTCCCCGGCCGCCCAGTTCGTGCCGGTCAGGGTGACGGTCTCGCTGGGCGCGTAGTCAGCCTTGTCGCTGGCGATCGTCGGGGGACCGTTCGGAGCGTAGGCGAGCAGCGGCTCGGGGGTTGCCGGAGCTGCAGTCGGAACGGGTGCGTCGGTGGCTGGAGCGATCACCGGAGCCGGCGTCGCCGTCGGGTCGGGCGGCGCGGGTGTCGCAGGGTCGGCGGTGACGACCGGAGCGGCAGTCGGATCGGGCAGATCGGCCGTCGGGTCAGGCGCAACCGTGGGATCGGCCGCCGGCACGGCGGTCGGATCGGGCGCGGCCGTCGGGTCGGGCGCGGCCGGGGTCGGCGACACTTGTGCGGTCGTCGGGCTGGCGGCCGGCGATGCGCTCGGCTCATCCGCGACGACGAGCGCCGGCGTGACCAGCGTCGCCACCAGGAGGAAGGTCTCTAGTGCGACGAGGGCGCTCCAAACGCCTCGACGAAAGCGGCCGCGTTGCCCGCCTGGGCGCGGCGTCGCATGCGTAGTCTGCGGACCATCCATCCCGGTGCCTCCTGCTGCCGTCTGTCGACGACGAACCTCACGTTGTGGGGGCTGGTCAGTTGACGAGGCGTCGACGGGGGCGCGATCGGCGTCGGTTCACGGGACGCGGTGGCGGTGACAGGGACGCCAGCTCATGAGCTGGGACACTGGTGTTGCCGGGACGCGGGCAAGGCGAGACGGCGACCCCGCGCGTTCAGGGCGCGCTGGGTCGCCGTCCGGTCTCGGGGACCGGCTGAACGTGAATGCGGACTAGGCCGCGGGCAGGCGCGTTCATGCGCGGCCGCTCTTCGCGACGGCCAGCCGCCAGGCGAGGCTTGGGCACAAGCCACGCACAGGGAGCAGACTCCCTTCTCCCCCGGGAGCTACCCTCCGTGGCCGCTTCACTTCCCAATGGCGGCCACGTCCGACGCATCGGCTCGCTGAGCATCGTGACCGCCGAAGCCCACGGCAAGAGACTTCGGCCCGTACGGGCCGTGACCAATGGGTACTAGTACCGAAGTACCACCCTTTGCGTACAGGCAACATGTCGCGCGGGTGGCGGCCAGACGGATCGACCGGGGTGGCCCGAGGATCGCGATCGGGATCGGCGGCGAGGCGCACTGCGGTCGCGAGGGACGCGATCGCGTGGGCGTGGCTCCGCACACCGCACTACGCTTGGCCGGGACCCGCAGCCGACCACCACCCCCCCGCGTCGCACCGCCCGCCAGCCTCCGGAGGCCACCCGTGACCGACACTCTCATCCCCGATCGCGACGCCTCGCTCGCCGCGATCGCGAACCTCCCCCTTCGGACGCGGCTGTTCATCGACGGCGCCTTCCGAGACGCGATGGCCGGTGGCCGGTTCACCAGCGAGAACCCGGCCACGGGCCAGCCGATCGCCGAGGTGGCCGAGGGCGGCCCGGAGGACGTGGACCTCGCGGTCGCGGCCGCGCGCCGGGCTGCCGACGACGGGCGCTGGTCGCGCCTCAACCCCGGCGACCGCAAAGGCCTCCTCATCGCGTGGGCAGACAGCATTGACGCCCACCGCGAGGAGCTCGCCCTCATCGAGACGATCGATTCGGGCAAGCCGATCACCGACACCGCGTGCCTCGACATCGCCGAGACGGCCCGCTGCATCCGCTGGCACGCCGAGGCGATCGACAAGCTCTACGGCCAGGTCGCCCCGGCGCCCGAGGGCGTCGTGGCCACGATCACGCGCGAGCCGGTGGGCGTCGTGGGCGCAGTCATCCCGTGGAACTACCCGGCGCTCATGGCCGCCTGGAAGATGGGCCCCGCACTCGCGACCGGCAACACGATGGTCATCAAGCCCGCCTCGTACACGCCGCTCTCGCTGCTGCGGATCGCCGAGCTCGCGACCGAGGCCGGGATCCCCGACGGCGTGCTCAACGTGGTCCCCGGCCCGGGCGGGAGCGTGGGCGAGGCGCTGGGCCGCCACCCCGACGTGGACTGCCTCGCGTTCACCGGCTCCACCGAGGTCGGCCGCCGCTTCCTCCACTACTCGGCCGACGGCAACCTCAAGCGCGTGCTGCTCGAGCTCGGCGGCAAGAGCCCGCAGATCGTGTTCCCCGACGTGACGGACCTCGCGTCGGTGGCGGCCAACGCTGCCATCGCGATCTTCATGAACATGGGCGAGAACTGCTCCGCCGGCTCGCGGCTCATCGTCCACCGCTCCAGACGCGCGGCGCTGCTCGAGGCGCTGGTGTCCGAGCTCGTCAACTGGCCCGTGGGCGACCCGCTCGACCCGTCAAGCCGGCTCGGGCCGCTCGTCAGCCGCAGCCAGATGAACACCGTGCTCGACTACGTCGAGTCGGGCATGGGCGAGGGCGCACGGGTGGTGACCGGCGGGGAGCAGATCCTGCGCGAGACCGGCGGCTACTTCGTCGGCCCCACGATCCTCGACAACGTCCGCAACGACATGCGGGTCGCGCGGGAGGAGATCTTCGGGCCCGTCCTGTCGGTGATCGAGTTCGACACCGAGGAGGAGGCGGTCCGCATCGCGAACGACACGCCGTACGGCCTGGGCGCCTCCGTCTACACCGACGACCTCCACGTGGCGCACCGCGTGGCACGCGAGCTCCGGGCGGGCGTGGTCGGAATCAACGCCTATGCCGAGGGCGACCAGACGACGCCGTTCGGCGGCTACAAGCTGTCCGGCTTCGGCGGCCACGACAAGAGCGTCCACGCCCACGACCAGTACACCGAGACCAAGACCACATGGATCACGCTCCGACCGCGGCCTTGAGATCGGCCTCGCTCTTCACCCTGCGCGAATCGCGGTGGACGCCGCTCCGCAGGCTCACCTACACGCCCCCAGGAGGCGCCCGGTCCTCCCCCGACCGAGCGGCACCTGGCGGTGGAGATGCGTTCTTGGCGGTGGGCGCTCGGCGGCCGATGGGCGCCACCGGTCAGGACAGGACCGGCACCATGGACGGGCCGCCCGGGCCCCCGTTCAGGTGGGCTGGGGCGGCGGGGGCGGCGTTCGGCTGAACCTCGCGGACCTGGCGCGCCTGCTTCTCCGCGTACATCCGCCGGTCTGCCGCGTCCACGGCATCCCAGAAGCCGTCGAGCGTCGTGCTCGCGACATGCCCGACACCGATCGAGGCGCGCAGCGTGTAGCGGTCCTCGGCGCCGTGCCAGGCGTCCAGGTGGTGTTCCAGCCGGCGTGCCGCGACGGCGGCATCGGACCCGGGCGCCACCACGACGACGAACTCGTCGCCGCCGATCCGGCCGACGGCGTCCGCGGCGCGGAAGGTCTCGAGCAGGATCTCCGCCATGGCCTGGAGCGCGCGGTCGCCCTCCGCGTGGCCCAGCCGGTCATTGACCGACTTGAAGCCGTCGAGGTCGAGGTAGACGATCGAGAGCTCGGCGGCGCCGGCGGCGAGCATGCGCCCCGCCTCCTCCTCGATCCCGCGCCGGTTGAGCAGCCCTGTGAGCGGGTCCGTGAGGGCGAGGGCGTGCATCGCCCCACGGGCGGCGATCAGCCGCGCCACCGACCCGTGGCGTGCCTCGAACACCACGGCCCCCATCGCGGCCGCAGCCGCCAGCTCCGCCGTGACGTGGTCGCCGAGCCGCCAGCCCCACAGGCCCGTCGCCGCCGCCACCAGCCACGGCCCGAGGACCGCAGCTGCTGAGGCGATCGCCCACCTCGGGCGGAGCGCGACCGCGCCCGCGCTCACGAGGGCGAGGCTCAGGTTCGGCGCGGCGTCCGTGCCGCGCACGAGCGCCTCGAGGGCGATGGCCGCCAGGCCGCCAGCCAGGATCGGGTTGGCGAGCCTCGTCGGCACGGGCCGGGCGAGGCACGCCACCGCGAGCACCATCGCGGCGGCTGCGACGAGGATCTGGCCCGCGGTCGCCGCCGCTGCACCGCGGCCGCCCAGGCACGACACGGCGTAGATCGACGCCAGCACCGGCACCACCAGGCGCAGCGATCGCGCCAGGTGGTCGTCGAGGGAGACGCAGGCTTCGCGGGGTCCCTGGATCTCGGCTGGAGTCATGCCCGGATCGTCGGGCAGGTGGCGGTGTTGCTTCCACTCCCCGGAGGTGGTCCGGCCGAACCCTAGAGGGACCTGCGCGGGCCACGGCTGCTGACCCGCCCAGGGCGGCCCGCCTCAGGGCGATCCCTGACCCCGGCCACGCACGCGACGACGTGGCCGAACCGCCCGCATAGTACGGACGGGGGTCTCCGGCGTGGCCGGACGCCGGGGCGCATCAGGGCCCGACCCTGCGGTGTCACGCCCCGGTCTCCGGGCGAACCCGCGGCTGGCGCACCGCCGGCGGTCGTCGAGCGGCGGCGCCGCTGGCTGCGCCGAACGGCAATGGCGCCGATGCGCCGCGGTCGTGCGGAGACGCCGCGTCAAGCCTGCACGGCCTGTAGGCTTCCCACGACAGGTGACGACCGCGGCCCTTCGGGCGGAGGTGATCGATGACCGGTACCGCCGGGAGTCCCAGCGACGCATGGGCAGCCTTCGAGGCGCGTCTGGCGAAGGCGCTCGAGGCGATGGAGCACGCCACGTACCTCGTAGTGTCCCTCGCCAGCGAGCCCCGCTCGGTCGCCAGCGCCTACGTGCAGTTCGCCCAGGGCGGCCTGCTGGGGTTCCGCGCCGAGGCGGCGGGCAACCAGTGGCTGCCGCAGGGGCACGGCCTGGGCACGGCGCAGCAGGAGAAGCTCGCCGCGCTCGGCTGGCAGCTCCCGGGCTCCGCGCCCCACGGCCGCAACTGGGCCCGCGAGTGGGAGGAGCCGGTGCCGTTCGCCGAGGTTGCCGCGATTGCCGTCCAGACCCTGCGCGAGGTCTATGGCGCCACGACGCCCGACGAGCTCACGTATCGCATCGGCGGCTTTCCGGCGCACGGCGGCCCCGTCCCGGATCCGGAGCTGGGGATCCCGCGCGACCGACCGTCACCCGATGAGCCCGCGGCGGCGGTCGTGGGCACCCGCACGCACCCCTCGCCCGAACCCGACGAGGCGGTGGCGACCCTCGAGGCCGCGCTCTCCGAGTTCGTCTCGGGCGCCGATCTCGTCCCGGACCGCGATGGCGACCTGCCCATCCGCGTGGGCTCGGCGCTCATGTTCGTCCGCCCGGTGTCAGGCCGCCCGCCGCTGCTCCAGCTGTTCTCGCCGCTCGTGTCCGGGGTGGACATGACGCCGGCGCTGCTCGACTCGCTCAACGACATCAACCGCAGCATCCTCTTCGGCCGGGTGTTCTGGGCCGAGCGCGAGGTCGTGGTGTCCATGGAGCTGACCTCCGTCGGGATCAGCGCCAAGCAGATCGCCTTCGCGTGCGTGCAGCTGGGCAACCTCGCGGACCACCTCGACGACGTGCTCCGCGGCCGCTTCGGCGGCAGGACGATGTTCGAGGTCCAAAAGACGCTGGTGAAT
Organism: Chloroflexota bacterium; assembly: GCA_021786915.1. Next base: position 17,164 of record JAJYMP010000744.1, on the reverse strand, counting down.
TAGATCAGGGCGGCCCATCGGGCCGACGCGAGACGCCCTCGGACGAGCTTCGACGGCTAGGGCGGTCGGATGGGATCAGGCCGCCGGCAGCTCCAGGTGGAACGTCGCGCCCAGGCCGGCGCCAGGGCTCTCGGCCCAAGCCTGGCCGCCCATCGCCTCGGCGAGCGCCCGGACGATCGCCAGACCGATCCCCGACCCCCCCGCGGCGCGGCTCCGCGCGGGGTCGACGCGATAGAAGCGCTCGAAGACCGCCTCGAGCTGGTCCTCCGCGAGGCCGGGCCCCTCGTCCGCCACCGAGAGGCGGACCACGGCATCGCGCCGCGCGGCGGTCACGGCCACTCGGGAGCCGTCGGGTGCGTGGCGCAGGGCGTTGGACAGGTAGTTCGACACGATCTGGGCGACCCGGTCGCGGTCCGCCGTGGCGACGACGCCGCCGCGGGGCAGGTCGAGCGTGATGGCCCTCGCTCGCGCCTCCGCCGCGAACCCCTCCCCCACCTCGCTCGCGACGGCCGCCACGTCCACAGCGTCCGTGCGCAGCGGCAGCTGGCGTGCCTCGGCGCGCCACAGCTCGGCGAGGTCGTTGACCATCCGCGTCAGGCGCGCCGTCTCGGTGCGGAGCAGCCGCCACGTCTGGGCGGACGGCTCCACCACGCCGTCCTCGAGCCCCTCCAGGTAGCCGTCGAGCGTGGTCAGCGGCGTCCGCAGCTCGTGGGCCACGTCGCCCACCAGCTGGAGCCGACGACGCTCGGTGTCCTCGAGCGAGACCGCCATCTCGTTGAACGACATCGCGAGCTCGCCCAGCTCCCCGGGCTCCTCCACCGGGACGCGCTCCGCGTAATCGCCCCCGGCGATGCGGCGAGCCGCCCGTGCCAGCGCGGTGATCGGCCTGGCGAGGCGAGCGGCCACCAGCAGGCTGACCACGGTGGCAGTGGCGATCGCGATGAGCGTGGCGGCGATCAGCGCCCGCCGCATGGCGTCGGTGAAGGCTGCCTGCGTGTCGTTCGCCATCGCCTCGCCCATCGGGTCGCCGGGCAGGTGGCCCATGGCGTCGGCGAAGTAGCCGGGGCCCGTCAGCAGCACCGCGACACCGACGGTCGCGAGGGCGGCGACGCCCACGACGAGGAACGCGATCAGCAGTCGGGCACGCAGCGACCGGGGCACGTCAGGCATCCTCGCGCAGCCGGTAGCCGACGCCGCGCACCGTCTCGACGAACCGCGGCTGCCCCGGGTCGTCACCCAGCTTGCGTCGGAGGTTGGCGACGTGGACGTCGACGAGGTGGTCGTCGGAGTCGTAGCCCGTGCCCCACACGGACTCGAGGATCGCTTGGCGCGGGACGACGATGCCGGGCTCCCGGGCAAGTCGCGCGAGCAGATTGAACTCGAGCGCGGTCAGATCCACGGGCGCACCGTCCACCCGGACCGAGCGCCGGCCCTCGTCGAGCGCCAGGCCCGCCGGTGCGGCGCCCACCGGGCTCGCCATGCCGCCGGTCACGCCGGCCCTCGGCCGTCGCAGGAGGGCCTTCACCCGGGCGATCACCTCGCGGGGCGAGAACGGCTTGACCAGGTAGTCATCGGCGCCGACGGTCAGCCCGACGATCCGGTCGACCTCCTCGCCGCGCGCGGTCAGCATCAGCACGTAGGCGTCGGAGAAGGCGCGGATCTGCCGACATGCCTCCACGCCGTCGAGCCCCGGCAGCATCACGTCGAGGATCACCACGTCGGGGTCCTGCTCGCGGACGGCGTCCACGGCGGCCTGGCCGTCCCCCACGGAGGCGACGGCGTAGCCCTCGCGAGCAAGGTAGCCCGCGAGGAGCTCGACGATCGGCGGTTCGTCATCCACCAGCAGGACGCGGATCGGGCTTCCCATCGCGCGTAGTGTGGCCGGTTTCGGCGTCCTCCGGGATGCCGTCCGCCCGCTTGCGGCGCTGTCGCCCTGCCGCAGCGCGAGTGGATGAAACCGCAAGGATTTCGCCGGTATTGGGGGGTTGTCAAACGGGCGATCGATGGCCTAGACTACTGGTCCAATGGCGTGTCATTTGACACGCCACTACGCATGTTGGAAGGCGTGATCCAGCATGCGGGCCCGATCCCGTCAGGTCGTGCCAACGCAATCCTGCAACTCGCTGTTCGCGCGGCTGGGCGCGTCTAACTCTTCACTTGGAGCATCGTGATCTCGTTCGAATCCACCTCTCCTGCCTCTGAGACCGAGGCCGCTCTCGCGGCCGCCTCCATCGAGCTCGACCCTGAAGCGGCCGAGATCGAGGCTGCCGCACTCGTCGCGGAAGACCTCCCGGTGGAGCCGGCCACGGCTGCGGCTCCTTCGCCCGAGGAGGCGGAAGCTGACACCTCCACCGAAGTCCTCGACACCGACGATTCGGTTCGCCTCTACCTGCGCGAGATCGGCCGCGTCCCGCTGCTGACCGCGGAGGAGGAGGTCATCCTCGCCAAGGGCATGGAGCTCGGCGCCCAGGCCAAGGATGAGCCCTGGAAGGCGATCCTCGCGATCCACGAGTGGACGCTGCACAAGAGCGAACCCACCGGTCGCGCCAAGAACCGCAAGTACGTCCTGCCGTTCGAGGCCCAGGCCCACCGCATGGTGGCCGAGGCCCTCAACTCCGAGGACGCCATCCACCTGTTCATGACCGCCCCGGCCCTCGGCCTGACCGATGACCTCAAGAAGGTCGAGACCGACGCGCTCAAGGAGCGGCTCGTCCGCGCCTGCGACCTGCGCTCGGTCTACAACGAGCGGCTCGATGTCGAGTCGTTCACCGCGCTCCTCGACTGGGTCGAGGGCGAGCTGGGCCGGCCCAACGCCGAGATCCGCGCCAGCGTGGCGCTGCGCGCCCTCCGGGACTGGGCTCGAGACGAGGTGGCGTACCCCGCCCTCCGTCGCTACCTGGACGCCGGTCGTGCCGACGAGCTGATCGAGGAGATGCAGGCGACGCTCAAGGCGCTCGCCAAGGAGTCTCGCGACCACCTGACCTCGGCCAACCTGCGGCTCGTGGTGTCGATCGCCCGCAAGTACATCAACCAGGCGGGGATGGGCCTGCTGGACCTCGTCCAGGAGGGCAATGCGGGCCTGATCCGCGCCGTCGACAAGTTCGAGTACCAGCGCGGCTTCAAGTTCAGCACGTACGCCACCTGGTGGATCCGCCAGGCGATCCAGCGCGGCCTCGCGGACCAGAGCCGGACGATCCGGATCCCGGTCCACATGGTCGAGACGATGGGTCGCGTGGCGCGCGTCGTGCGCGAGCTGTCCACGCAGCTCGGCCGCGAGCCCACGAACGCCGAGATCGCCGCGGCCCTGCCCGACGAGACCCCGGCGATGACCCCACAGCGCGTCGAGGAGATCCGCAAGCTCGGCCGCGAGCCCGTGTCGCTGCAGTCGCCGGTGGGCGATGAGGGTGACGCGGAGCTGGGCGAGCTCATCCCGGACGAGGACGCCGTGTCGCCGCTCGACGTGGTCGCGGACCGCATGCGCCGCGAGCAGATCGAGCATGTCCTGGCGAGCCTCGACCGCCGCGAGCAGCGCGTGCTGCGCCTCCGCTTCGGCCTCGACGACGGGCACGCCCGGACGCTTGAGGAGGTCGGCCGCGAGTTCGGCCTCACCCGCGAGCGCATCCGCCAGATCGAGGTCCAGGCGCTGCGCAAGCTGCGCCACCCTTCCCGCAGCCGCAAGCTCCGGGAGTTCGCCGCCTAGCGGGTTCGCCCGCGCAAGCTGCGCCCAACTTGACCGGCCGCGTCGATCGCTCGACGCGGCCGGTTTCGATTCTGCCTCCGCCCTTGTCGCCGGCCGGCGTCTTCGCGGGCGATCCACCTGGCCATGACCGGTGACTCGTGTGGGGGTCAAATCGGCATCATCCGTGCACGGCCCGGTAGCGAAACCCCGGCATCGCGCGCCTGCCACGCTCGCCCGCCGGCGAAATGACCCTGACGTGAGTCACCGGCCGGCCGTCGGGCCGGAAGCGCGGCGGTTTCCCTCGCTGGGCGAGTCGGCGCCCAGGGCGACGATCCGCGCGAGGCGAGCTAGAGCTGCGGGCGACCGAGCAAGATTCCGACTCGCCGCGCCTCGAGTGGATGACCCGTAGCGGACACCCGGGCGAGCGCACGACGCAGCCGGCGACGGGGCGTCACACCGAGTCTCGTCATGGTGGGAGGCAGACCTCTCGGCGGCGTCGGGCGCGCCACCGGTCGGCACGGCTCCGGGATATCGCCGCGACCGCGGCAACAACGAGCAGTGCCAGGAACAGCAGCCCGCCCACGATGGGCGCCAAGATGATCAGCGGCGCCACCACGGCGAGGGTCGCGGCGAGGGCGATACTTGGATGCCGTTCGAACCAGTCAAGCACCCGACGCAGACGGCGTCGCAGCCCATGACTGGCGCCCCCACGCGCAGGCGGAGCCGCGCGATTCAGTTCGACGATCTGGACCCACGGGCCCGCAAGCTCCGCGATGCGATCAGCCGAGAGCTCATCGATGAGCACCGCCGCGACGGCGGCGGTGCTCGTTGCCTCGATCAGCAGCCGCAATCTCTCGGAGACCTCTGCGGAGGGAGGAGTCGGCCACGGGTTGAGGAGATCGTGGGCGACCGGATCCCCGAGGACGCCTGCGCGAGCCAGCCATCGCGCCTTGGCGATCAGTGCCAGCTTCCACACGTCTCCGCGCGCGATGACGCCGTATTGCTTTGGGTCGATTGCCGCCACAGGGCGGAGCACCCGCTCGACGGGAACTTGGATCGCGGTGATGCTCGACTGGCTCCTCGCCCCGCCGACGGTTGCCATCCCGTTGTGGCGATCCGTGGTCTGGCTCGCCTACCCGATCGTCTGGACGGCGTACACGCTGGCCCGCGGGGCGCTCGTCGGCTGGTATCCCTACCCGTTCCTCGACCCGTCGAACGGCGGCTATGCCAGCGTGGCCCTGTACGTCGTGGCGATCCTGGTCTTCGGGGTCGTCCTGTGCGCGCTCGTGGCCGGCATGAGCCGGCGTCGCGGGCGCTTCGGAAGCGCGCCGGTCGCGGCATCGTAGGGCTCGACGCAGGACTCAGCCCAGCGAGCTGCGCCCCCACGACACGGTGAACCGCGCCCCGCCCGCCGGGGAGGACCCGATCCCCCAGCGGCCGCCCGTCGCGCGCACGATGGCGTCGCCGATCGCCAGGCCGAGGCCCGCGCCGCCCGGCTGCGTGCCCGTGGACACGGAGCGGTGGAAGCGGTCGAAGATCCGCGGCCGCTCCTCCTCCGGAATGCCGGGCCCCGCGTCGTCGACCGCCACGAACGCTCGGCCCGCCTCCATGCCCACGCTGACTTCAACGGCCCCGCCCTCGGGCGAGTACTTGCAGGCGTTGTCGACGAGGACGCCGATCAGCCGGTCCACGAGCTCGGCCGAGGCGTGGACGACGATCGGCTCGGAGGGGGGATGGACCGCCAGCCGGAGGTGGCGCGTCTCCGCGACCGCCCCGAACCGGTCGACGGCCTGGGCCACCAGAACGCCCAGGTCGATCGGCCCCGACGGCGGGGGCTCGGCGGCAGCGTCGAACCGGGCCAGCCACAGCATGTCCTCGAGCAGGCGGCGCATCCGCTGGGACTCGCGCTCCACCTTGGTGAACGCGGTCCGGTACCAGCCCGCGTCGCGTTCCTGCGCGAGGGCGAGCGAAGTGTGCGCCTCGATCACCGAGAGCGGCGTCCGCAGCTCGTGCGATGCGTCGGCGGTGAACTCGAGCTGGCGGCGATGGGCGGCCTCGATGGGCTCGGCCACGCGCCGGCCGACGATCACCGCGCCCACGAACACGGCGCCCAGCAGGAAGGGCGCGATCAGCAGCCAGCCGAACACGATCGTCTTCTGGGCGTCGGTGATCTGCGAGGTCGACTGGGCGACCACGACATAGGCCGAGCCGACCTGCCGCCCCGCGATCCGCATGTCGTTCCCGTCGATGGCGGCGCTCTGCGGGCCCACCACCCTCGTGAGGTCGGCGGGGAGGGCCGGCGAGGAGGAGTCGAGGGGCGTGGCAGTGCCGTCGGCGGCGACCCGCCAGATGAGCACGGGAGCGTCGAAGGGGCGCCCGGGGTCGCGGCCGGGGTTGACGGCCGGGCCGCCCGTCCCGCCAGTCGTGCCGTCACCGCTCGGGAGCTGGGCGCTGGATGGGATGCGGCCGAACGCTTCCATCAGGCGGGCGTCGAGCTGCGACGTGAGGTCCCGCGTGGAGAGGGCCACCACGCCCGCGCCGATCAGCACGTACGCCACGGCCACCACCGCGGTCGCGGCGAGCGCCACGCGGATGGACTGGCGGCGGACGCCCGGCAGGTGCGCCATCGTCATTGCGCTTCGAGCCGGTAGCCCGCGCCGCGCACGGTGACGATGTGGACCCCGCCGTCGGGCAGCTTGGAGCGGAGGCGCGACATCTGGACGTCGATCGCGTTGGATCCGAGCGGGTCCGTCTCGTCGGCCCAGGCGTGCTCGGCGATGGCCTTGCGGTCCACCACCGCCGGCGAGCGGCGCAGCAGCAGCTCCAGGATCCGGTACTCGGTGGCAGTGAGCGTGATGTCGCGCCCGTTGGCGGTGACCTGGCGCGTGACCGGGTCCAGGGCGAGCCGGCCCGCCCGCAGGACCGGCTGGTCCACGCCCCGCGGGCGGCGCTGGAGCGCGCGGACCCTCGCCAGCAGCTCCCCGAAGTCGAACGGCTTGACCAGGTAGTCGTCGGCGCCGCTGTCGAGGCCCCGGATCCGGTCGGCCGGCGTGTCGCGTGCCGTCAGCATCAGGAGCGCCGTCGGGCGCTCGTGCTTGCGGGCCCAGGCGACGACGTCGATCCCCTCGGCGCCCGGCATCCGCCAGTCGATGACGGCGACGTCGTACTCATACCAGCGGAGCTGGTCGATCGCGTCGTCGCCGCGCTCCACCGAATCCACGTGGTAGCCGGCGTCGGTCAGGCCCAGGACGAGGACGTCGCGCAGCCCCTCGTCATCCTCGGCCACCAGCACGCGCATCGGTCGCCTCCCTCGCTCGTCGTCTGCCTCGTCTGGCTTGTCGGGCTCGAGTCCGGCTCGCGTCGGCTCAGCGGGCCAGCGCCCGCGGGCCGAGGACCATGGTCGCACCCCGATCGACCCACCGCCACGTCGCGGCACCGCTCACGACGGCCAGGCAGACCGCCTCGACGACGAGCATCCAGGGCGCCAGGGCGTCGGTCCCCGAGGTCACGGTGTGGCCGAAGGCGAGCGGCCACATCAGGTAGCTCGACCAGTGGACGAGGCGCCACACGCGCTGCGAGAGGTGGCGGCGCAGCAGGCTCGTCGCGATCAGGGCGACGACGAGGTACAGCGAGATCACGCCCAGGGCCACCGGCACGGGCTTCCAGGACGAGGCGGACGGGACCAGCGCAGCCGCCAGCCCGAGCTTCAGGTACGGATCGAGGATCGCCGCCAGGACGTGGGTCGTGAGGAACAGGACTGCCAGGAGCGAGATCCGCCGGTGCATCTCGTAGCTGAAGAACCTCGGCCAGCCGGCCGCCTGGAACCGCGTGACGGTGACGAGGCCGAAGGAGGCGCTCGCGGTCAGCATCAGCAGCGACACGATGCCGGCGCCTCGGGCCGCGAACCACAGGGTCTGGTCGGACATGGACGGCTCCTCCGGAGCGCGGCGGGCGGGGCCGGGGGGAGAGCCCCGCCGCCATGGTGGTGTTCGATGGGGACAGTGTCGGGGGCGGGACCTTTCGGGCCGGTTACGGGGATCGGGTCCGCCGGCGGGCGCTACTGGGCAGGCTCCGTCCCGCGCACCGGCTTCGCGCCCGCCGGGAAGTCACGTCGTCGGGCTGTGGCGCCGCCTCGGCCCGGGGCGCCACGTCGTCCGCGGGCTCGGGCCATCCGCCCAGCCGGACGACCGACCCGTCCTGGGCCACCAGGCGTGCCGGCAGGCCAGCCGAGGCGAGCCACGTGGGAGCGTCGTGCCCCAGCACGATGGCGGCGGTGGACGCTGCGTTCGCCGCCTCGCACGTCTCGGCGACGACGCTCGCGGTCCGCCACGGCGTGTCTGCCGGCAGGCCCGTCCTCGGGTCGACGATGTGGTGGGCGGTCACGCCCTCGCTCGTGGTCCAGTGCCGGACCGTCGTGGACGAGGTCGCGAGCGCGCCGTGCTGGATGGCGACGACCTCGCCCGGCCCTTCGGCATCGACCCGGCTGTCCTCGGCCATGAGGATCCGCCAGCCGCCCTCGGGCGCCACTCCCGCCGTGGCAACGTCGCCGCCGAGGCTCACGAGCACCCCAGCGCCGGGGCCGGCATCCTCGAGCGCGGCGGCCGCGCACAGGTCCGACGCGAGCCCCTTGCCGGTGGAGCCCAGGTCGAGCTCGACGTCGGAGGGGACGCGGACGGTACGCGCCTTGGGGTCGAACGCGATGACCGACCAGCCGGGGACAGGCGCGAGGCGGAGCTCGATCGGCCGCGAGCTGCCCGCGATCAGGTCGAAGTCCGCGTCGTAGCCCGTGATCCGCAGCGCTCGACCGACCGTGGGGTCGACGGCGCCGCCGGTGCGGCGGGCGGCCTCGAGCGAGCCCGCGATCGCCCTGGCCAGCAGCGGGGACGCGCGCACCTGCGTGCCCCGGGCGGCGTTGAGCGCAACCAGCTCCGAGTCGGGACGGAACCGCGAGTAGGCGTGGTCAACCTCGTCGAGCACGCGCTCAACGGCAGCACGGGCGGCCGCCAGGTCGCCGTCATGGACGACCAGGCGGACGACCGTGCCGATCGCGCGCCAGTCAGCGGTCGCGAGCAAGACTAGTCTCCCGTTCCTGAAGTCGCCCGCTGGTCGCCGCGCCGGACCCCCGCCGCGCTCCGGCGGCTGAGTCGTGCTGGGGTCGCCGCGCGCGGCGGCGTGCGCGGACGCCGGCCAGGACCGGGGGTCCGCGGCGCGGCCCGTGCGCGCGGGGGGCGCTCCTGACCCTGACGCGACTCAACGAGCGAGGGGCCAGCGATTCGGGACACTAGGATCCTCCGGACGAGACGTGGGCCGCGCCGAAGACGGAGGTGACGGCTGGCGCCGTGGCCGCCCTCGAGGTGGGGGTTCTCGAGGTGCTCGACGTCGACGTGTTCGTCGTGGTGTGGGCGGTGGTGGTGCTCGGCGAGGCGGTCGTCATGGCGGCGAGCCAGCCGAAGCCGCTGGTGGCAGCGACGCTCAGGGCGGCGGTCCCGACGGTGAGCTTGCGCAGCCGGGCGAGGTTCCGGGTCCGAGCCTCGCGGGCCGTCGTGTTCGTGTTCATGCCCGGATGGTCGCGGTCGCTCCCTTTCGGCTTCGTGACGAGCGGGGTGAGCGATTCCACATCTTCGGTCGCCGCCGGGCCGTCGGCATCCCGTCCGCCGCCGCCTCAACGGCTCGCGAGCGCCGACTCCAGCTGGGCGAGGTGCTCCTCCAGGTGGGACACCACCATCCGGTCCCGCAGCCGGTCGGCGGTCATCTCGCCGAGGCGGGGGTGCGCCCCGACGGCGGAGCCCCCGTCATCCGTCGCGCTGGCCATGCGCCGCTCCCAGCGGGCGATGCCGTCGTCGACCAGGTCGAACAGGTCGTCCATGGGGAAGCGGCGATCGCGCTCCAGTACCGCCACGCGGACCGGGTCATCCGACGTCCGCCCGAAGGGGACGCCCTCCCCAGCTCCTCGGCCCGCCTGCGCGATGATCCCGTACTGGCCGTACCAGTAGGAGAGCATCTCGGCGAGGTGGGCGAGGACCTCGGGCGGGCCCCATGACGCCTCCGGCCCGGTGCCGAAGTCGTCGGCGAGCGGCCACGGTGCACCTGCCACGACCCTCGGGCGGATCGCGGCGTAGGCGGCGCGGAGGTCGGCGAGGCGGGCGATGGCGTCGGAGCGGGACATGGCTTCCATGCCGGGCAGTGTGGCGGACGCCGGCCGTTCTGTCATCGGCGGCGGAGGAGTGCCGACCGCCCGTCGGAAACCGGTCGCGAACCGGCGGCGTAGAGGTGGCTGTCCAGCGCTCCATGGACGTCCTCGTGGACAGGAGACCTCGAACATGAACCACCGTCTCGCGGCAGCGCCCCTGCTGATCGCCGCCCTGGTCGCGGCGTGTTCAGGCGGGTCCTCGTCGCCGTCGCCGACAACGGCCCCGGTCACAGCCCCGCCGTCGGTCGCCGCGTCGACGGCACCTTCGGTGGCCGCATCGGCTGCGCCCAGCGCATCCGCGGCCGCCGCCTCGACCGGCAGCGGTGACGGATACGGCGGCTACAAGAGCGGCAGCAGCGCCTCACCGGCCTCGGGCGGGAGCGGCACCATCGCGCTCACGACCACGAGCCTCGGCAGCGTGCTGGTCGGGCCGACCGGCATGACGCTCTACGTCTTCATGCCCGACACCGCCACCAGCTCCGCCTGCAATGGCACCTGCGCCTCGACCTGGCCGCCGCTCTCGGGCTCCCTGCCGTCGCTGGGCACGGGGCTGAACGCCTCGGACTTCGGGACCATCACCCGCGCCGACGGCACCACCCAGATCAGCTTCCACGGGCACCCGCTCTACTACTACTCGGGCGACCAGGCCCCGGGCGACACCAAGGGCCAGGGGATCGGCAGCAAGTGGTACGTCGTGGGCTCGGACGGCAACCCCATCAAGTAGCCCCACTCCGCGGGGGCCGGGCTTGCGTTCCCTCCGGCCCCCGCTTCCCTTCCCGCCCGCGGCACCTGCCGGGGGCGCGCGTCGCCCAGCCGCCCCACTTCTCCGGGAGCTCTCCGGGCGGGCCGCGTTCGGGGCGCCCCGCCCCGTCCGTTGCAGGGCCGCTGGAGGGCCCGGGTGGGCCCCCGGCCCTATGCACGGCGGTCGGGGTCGGGGTCGGCGTCGCAGGTGCGGCTGGGCAGCGAGCGCGGAGGGCCAGTCCGCCGCACTATGGGGCGATGCCGACACGCGTCCCCGCTCCCCCGCCCGACCGCGAACCCCTGACCGAGCGGTCTCTCTCCGCCGCGGTCGACCACCTAGCGACCCTCGACCCGGTTCTGGGCGCCTCGGTCGCGCGCCATGGCCGCCCTCCCCTCTGGGCGCGCGAGCCCGGCTTTCCGACGCTCGTCCACATCGTGCTCGAGCAGCAGGTCTCGCTGGCCTCGGCCCGCGCCGCCTTTGATCGACTCAGCGCGGCAGCCAGCCCGTTGACCCCCGCCGCCTTCCTCGCCCTCGACGATCGCCAGCTGCTCGAGATCGGGTTCAGCCGCCAGAAGACGCGCTATGGCCGCGAGCTGGCGCGGGCCGTCGAGGACGGACGGCTCGACCTCGCCGCGCTGCCGCGCATGGACGACGACGCCGTTGACGCGAGCCTGACCACGGTCCCCGGCATCGGGCCCTGGACCGCGACGATCTACCGGCTCATGGTCCTCGGCCGCCCCGACGCGTGGCCCGTCCACGACATCGCGCTCGCCCAGGCCGTGGCCGACCTCCGCGGGCTCCCCCGACGTCCCGACGCGCGCGAGATGGCCGCCCTGGCCGACCATTGGCGGCCGTGGCGGGCGGTCGCTGCCCGGATCCTGTGGCACCACTACCTGAGCGAGCGCGCGGCGAACGCCCGACGACCGACTCACGCCGCGGAGGTCGCAGTCCCGGGCGCCTGATCCCCCTCGTTCGGGGACCCGCATCAGGGAGTCCTCCGACGCGGCGCGGGTCGGGATACTCGCCCTGATACGCCGCCGGAGGGGATGATCGCCAGCATGAGCCGTCAGCGTGACAGCGATTCAGCAGGCAAATCGACCAGGCAGGCTTCCCGTGCGGGCCGGCGCTGGCTGGGCCGGCATGTCTGACCAGGCCGCCAAGGCCGGCATCCCATCCGCAACCTTCCCCGTGTTCCCGAGGGTCGTCGCGCAGCGGCGGCCGGCCGATGGCGACGGGGACCACCTCCTGCGCTTCCAGCGGGCGATGCTCTGGCTCCGGATGCTGGGTGTCGCGATCATGCTGACGCAGGGCTGGCTGTACCAGATGGTGCATCCTGCCCTGCTGTGGCTCGTGGTCGGGCTCGAGGCGGTGGTGATGGCGTCCCAGGGCCGGCTCCTTGCCGACGGCGTGCCGCTCGCGGTCCGGCAGCACCGTGCCACCGGCCTCCTGATCGCCGACCTGGCTGCGGTGTACATCGTGGGAACCCTGTTCACCCCGGACCAGGGGTGGATCGGCTACTACTTCTACCCGCTCATCTCGCTCGAGGCGACGCTCACCGCCGGCGTCTGGGTGGGTCTCGCGGTCACGGCCACGTCGGTCGTGGTCTACCTCGCCCAGCTGGTGCTCTATGTCGCCTTCGGCCACGCCGCCGAGCCGAGGTCGGCGCTCGCGGCGGTGACGCTCATCGCCACGACCGGCGGCTTCGTCTCGATCTACGCGTACATCGTGGGGCGCGGCCAGGACCACCTGCGCGCCCTGTTGAACCTGACCTCGGAACTCGCCCGGCACGAGAGCCAGGCCGACGCGGTCCGCCACATCGATCGACGCCTCCACGGCGCAATCGGGGCGCGGGTCCGCTCCGTCGCCATCCGGGAGGCGGACGGCCGATACCGCCTCACCCGCTGGCAGACGGGCGACCAGCGGATGCTCTCACCCGAGCAGCTGCTCCGTGTGTTCGGCGATGTCGGCGACGTGACGCGGCGCCTCGAGGCGGGCGACGCGGTGACCGTCGAGACCGATTCCTGGTCCATGGTGACCGCCACGCTCGGACTGCCCGAGTGGGCGAGCGCGGTCACCCTGGTGCCCATCCCGGCCGAGGGCCGCTGGGTGGGGATGCTGCCGATCCTCTGGCCGACGCGCACGATCCCCGACGCCGACCAGCTGCGCCTCCTCTACGGCCTGGCCGGGCAGATCGGCCTCGCCCTCGCGCGCGGCGAGCTCGAGCAGATGCGGCGCGACGCGACGGTGGACCCGCTGACCGGGCTGCTGAACCGGCGGGCGACGAGCGCTGAGCTCCAGGCGTTCGTGGCGCGCGCCACGCGGTCCGGAGGCCGGCTCGCCGTCCTCCTGTTCGACCTCGATCCCGACGGGCCCACGACGGACCCCGCCGACACCACGCTCCGCTCCGTGGCCGTGGCCGTCGGCGGGGCGCTCCGCAACGGGGACGTGGCCGGGCGTCAGGACGACGACCGGCTGCTGGTGATCGCCTCGGACGCCGACGCCGACGCCGCGAGGTCCCTCGCGGACCGGATCGCAGCCGAGGTCGCGGCCGTCCCGGGCGCCGACTCGCTGCGGGTGGCGATCGGGATTGCCGTCTTCCCCGACGACGGGGCCAACGCGGGCGACTTGATCGATGCGGCCGACGCGGCCCTCGCGGCCTCCGCGCCGCGATCGCCGGCCGTCACCTACCTGGCGGGCGACCCGGCGGCCGCGCTGGCCTGACGGGGCCGACGGGCGCGAGGGCGCGGGCCCGCTGGGGGACACACCGAGGGCCATCGGACGCCCGAACCCGTATCCTTTCGCGATGCCGCTGTATCGCCTCGAGCACCCGCTCCCCGCATCCGACCGGCCCGTCCTGCTGGCCGCGTTCGACGGGTGGGTGGACGCGGGCGCGGCCGCCACCACGGCGCTCTCGCTGATCGCCGAGGGGTCGACGACGCTCGCGACCTTCGACGCCGACGCCCTCTTCGACTACCGCGCCCGCCGACCCACCCTCGACATCCACGACGGACGCCCGTCCACCCTCGAGTGGCCCGAGCTCACGCTCCGCCACGTCCGCCGTGCCGGCCGGGACCTGCTCACGCTCTCCGGCCCGGAGCCGGACTTCCGCTGGCATGCGCTCTCCGCCGAGCTCATGGAGCTGCTGGAGCGGCTCGACGTCCGGCAGTGGATCAGCCTGGGGGCGATCCCGGCGGCGGTCCCGCATGCCCGCGCCGTGCCGATCCTGGGGACGGAGTCGGCACCGGGCCTGCTCCGCGGCGACGTCACGGCCGGGCCGACGGGGCTGCTCCGCGTGCCGGCGGCCATCCTCTCGGTGCTCGAGATGGCGGCAGCCACGGCGGGAATTCCCGCCGTGGGCTACTTCGCGCAGATCCCGCACTACGTGTCCGGCGGCTACGCGCCCGCGTCGGTGGCTCTGCTGCGGACGGTGGAGCAGCACCTAGGCCTCGACCTGCCGCACGGCGACCTCCTCGAGGAGGTCGGGCGGCTCCGGACGCGCCTCGATGCGGCGGTGGCCGCCGACGAGACGACCCGCGCCTACGTCGAGCGGCTGGAGGCGATGGTCGACGAGGAGCGCCAGCCGGCCGGCGGCGACCTGATCAGCGAGATCGAGCGCTTCCTGCGCGAGGGGCGCGCCGACGAGGGCGGCCCGGGGCCGCGGGGCTAGGGCTCGCTGGCTCCCTAGTGGCGCTCGCGGCGGACGACGACCTTCTGGCCGCGCAGCGTGGCTCCGCGGAGGGCGCCGATGACGCGCTCGGCCGCCGCCTCCGGCACCTCGACCAGTGAGAAGCCGTCGGCGATCTGGATCGCCCCCACGTCCTGGCCGGACAGCCCCGCCTCATGCGTGATGGCACCGACGATGTCGGCCGGGCGCACGCCGCCGGCTCGCCCGATGCCCACGAACAGTCGGGTCACGCCGCTGCCGAAGCCGCCCCGCGCCGGGCCCCGAAGGACGGGTCGACCCTCGGGCGTCTGCCAGCCCGACGGACGGAAGTTGCGGGGCCCCGGCTTGGCCCCGGGCCGGGCCATCGGCGGGCGCGACGGCGTGGGTCGCGGGCGAGCGCCCCCGGGCCCGTCGTTGTCGGGGGTGTCCCAGCCGCGTGCAGCGTCGGGGTCGCGGGAAGGGCCGGCACCGGGCCCCTCATCGCGCTCGCCGTGCTGCGCAGGCGCGGGCGCGGGCCGCGGCCCCGTGGCCGGGCGCGGGCGGGGTGTCCAGCTGTTCGCCGCCTCGCCGCGGAACGGCGGCCGCCGGCCGGCGCCGGGCCCCCGGCCGTACGCGGGCCGCATGTTGGCCGTCGGCAGCGACGCGGGCGCGAGCTCGGCCGTGTCCTCGGCCCCGCGCGCCTCCTGGTCCGCCTGCGCGACAGCCGCCAGGGCGATGTCCACGAGGTCGAACTCCTCCGCGAGCGGCTCCACGACCGCGCGGTACCGATCGTTGCCGCCTGAGATCAGCGCCTCGCGCAGCGTGCCGCGCAGGAGGTCCATCCGCTTCTCGCGCAGGTCGGCGATGGTCGGCAGGCCCGCGATCTCGAGCGGGGCGCCCACCACGGTCTCGATGTCTCGCAGCAGACGATGCTCGCGCGGCTCGACCAACGTGATCGCCACCCCTTCGCGGCCGGCCCGCCCGGTCCGCCCGATCCTGTGCAGATAAGTCTCTGGTGAGGACGGCACGTCAAAGTTCACGACATGGCTGACCTTCTCGATGTCCAGACCCCGCGCGGCGACATCGGTCGCCACGAGGACGTCGAGGGCACCGTCACGGAAGCGGCCCATGATCCGGTCGCGCTGCTCCTGCGCGAGGCCGCCGTGGAGCGCCGCTGCGTCCCGGCCGCGCCCGGAGAGCGCCTCGGCCAGGTCGTCCACCTCGCCCCGCGTGCGCGCGAACACGAGCGTCGCCGCGCCGTCCTCGAGGTCCAGGATCCGCCCCAGCGCCGCGAGCTTGTCCGAGCGCCGCACGACATACGCCACCTGCCGCACGCGCGCCGACTCGCCGGCCCCGGTCTCCTCGCGGTGGACGCGGATCCGCTCCGGGTCGTTCAGGTGGCGTTCCGCCAGCCGCGCGATGGGGCCCGAGATCGTGGCCGAGAACAGCGCCGTCTGCCGCTCTTTGGGCAGCGCGCCGAGGATCCGGTCCAGATCGTCGGCGAACCCCATGTCGAGCATCTCGTCGGCCTCGTCGAGGATGACGATCTTGACCTCGTCGAAGCGAAGCGTGCCGCGGTCGAGGTGGTCCACGGCCCGGCCCGGCGTCGCGACCACGACGTCCACGCCACGCGCGAGGCGGGCCAGCTGCGTCGTGATCGGCTGCCCGCCGTACACGGGCACGACGCGCGCGCCGAGCTCCCGGCCGTACCGGTGGACGGCCTCGGCCACCTGCATCGCCAGCTCCCGCGTGGGGGCGAGCACCAGCGCCGCCGGGCGGCTGCCGCGTCCGTCGCGGGGAACGCCACGGCCGTCGGCGCGCTCGCCGGCCTCGCGGGCGGCGGCGAGGCGGCCCGCGAGCGCCTGGAGGATCGGCAGCGCGAAGGCGGCCGTCTTGCCAGTGCCGGTGGGGGCCTCGGCCAAGAGGTCCCGGCCCGCGAGGAGCGGCGGGATCGCGGCCTCCTGGACCGGCGTGGGCTCCTCGTAGCCGAGCGCGGCGAGGGTGGACAGCAGGCTCGGGTCGAGGCCCAGGGCGGCGAAGCCCGTTGCGGGCTCGGGCGACGGGGAGGGGGCGTCAGGGGTCACAGGCACAGGGTAGCCCTCTTCGCCGCAGGGGGCGCCTGTGTCGAAGGGTACGGTCCGGCACGGCGCGTACCCGCCAAATGGGCGGTTGACGACGACATCACAGCGACGGACGCTGTACGCCTGTCCGGCAGTCTCGCGACTGGTCGGTGAACTGCACCACCGCCAGGGGGAGGATCGTGCACATCGTGGGTGCCCGGCGCATGCGTGTGGGGCGGCTCGCGGCCATCGCGGCCGTCTCGCTCCTCGCCGCCGTCGCCGCCGTTCCCGTGGCGTCCGCCGCCGCGAGCGGTCCGAAGGTCGCGATCATCGTCGGCCCCGCGGGCAGCGCAGTCACCGCGCGATACCGCCAGGCCGCGGAGGCCGCTGCCGCCGTGGCCCAGAAGCTGACGCCCAGCGTGGTGCGGGTCTACAGCCCGGACGCCACGTGGCCCGCCGTCCGCGCCGCCGTGACGGGCGCCTCGGTCGTGGTCTACCTCGGCCACGGCAACGGCTGGCCGAGCCCGTACGCGAGCGGCCTGCGGTCGCGC
The DNA here is from genome assembly GCA_021786915.1 of Chloroflexota bacterium. The sequence continues at coordinate 299 of JAJYMP010000744.1, read as the reverse complement.
ACGATGGACGGCTTCGGCCTCAACCCGGTGGCCGGTGTCGATGACGTGGCGCACCAGTACTTCGGCGAGGCGTTCGTCTCGAGGCTGCGCCTGGCGCCCGGTGCCGTGGTCCTGCTCAACCACCTGTGCTACGCGAGCGGCTCGTCCGAGCCCGGCATGAGCGACGGCACCCTCGGGGATGTCGTGAGCCGGGTCGACAACTACGCGGCCCCGTTCATCGCCGCGGGCGCGAGCGCGATCGTCGCCGAGGGCCACAGCGACCCCGCGGCGCTGATCGCCGCGGCGATCCGCGGGCCGGC
>JAJYMP010000511.1 GCA_021786915.1 Chloroflexota bacterium | reverse complement strand
TCCCGAGGCCGTGGAGCCAGTCGACGAGGCCCTTCGGGTCCGGCCAGGCACCGTCGGGCGGGAACGTGAAGTCGGCGAGCCGGTGCGGCGCACCGTCGCGATGCACTTCGTAGCGGGCGTCGCGGAAGGCGGCGAACGTCGTCTCGTCGCTCCACGCTTCGATGACCACGGCCCCGACCGGGATCCCGAGCTCGAGGCTGCGCTCCACTTCGGCCGTCACCCGTGCCTGGGTGTTCCACTCGTTGGCGCTCATCCAGGGGCGGAAGACCCACTCGGGCGGCAGGCGGGGCACGCCGGTCTCCCGGAGGAAGGCGGCCAGGACGTCAACCGGCCGGCCGTCGTAGAGCGCGAGCTCGACCTCCGGCTCCCCCTCGTCCGGATCGAGCTCGACCTCGATCCACAGGCGATCGGGATCGGTCGCCCCGACGTCGAACCAGGTCCGCCGCGACGTCCGGACGTGGACGCCCCAGCCGGTGCGCCCGGCGACGATCGCGAACGGCATCGGCAGGTACGTCCGGTTGCCCTGGTGCTTGTACTGCTCGAAGACGACGGCATCGAGCCGGCGGCCGCACTGGTCGAGCCGGTCGAACCGCTCGCCGAAACCGACGACGTGGGCGTCGGGCTCGAGCCGGAGGGCGAAGCGGACGCGGATCGGGCCGGCATCGGCGCGCAGCCAGGCGACACTGCCGGGGACGAGCCGACCGCCGGCCGCGCCCGGCGGGTCGACGGCGAGCCGTCCGCCCGATGACGTCCAGCCGGCGACGACGACCTCGCACCGGCGGGTGCGCTGGCGGCCACGATCACCGACGAACCGGTACGAGAGTCGCGTCCCGGCCGGGTACGGGCCGACGCTCACCGACCAGGCGCGTCGCCCCCGGCCGGCCTCGCGGGTCGCGGCCGCGGCGAGGTGCCCGGCGGCGCGGTGGCCGTCCGTGGCGGCGGGCTGGTCCGCGGCGGGCAGCTCGGCGTGGCCGGAGGCGGGCTCGGCGTGGGTGCGCCCGTCTCCGCCGCCCGCGGGCTCGAGTGGCAGGCGGCTCGTCCGTCCGTCGACCGTCAGCTCGACTGCGAGGTCGGTCAGCTCGGTCCCGCTCGTGGCGCGCAGCTCGATCGCCTCGCCCTCGACCGGCCAGGCCGGCACCCGCTGGTCCGGCTCGAGGCGGTACGGATGCCCGAGGCCGAACGGACGATGGCGGATCACGGTGCAGGCGTGGCCCGCGCTCCGGCCACGGGCGCGGCCGCTCCGGCAACGACGCCGAGCTCGACCGCGAGGGTCAGGTACATCGCGTGCGACCAGAGCAGGGGCGTCGCGACCGGCCCCCAGCGCGCCAGCCACTCGGCCTGTCGTTCGGGCGCCAGGAGGTGGTCGTCCACCTGCTCCGGCAGCTCCCCGTCGGGCGTGGCGTGCGCGGCGACCCAGCGCAGCTGCGTCCAGGCCTCCTCGATCCGCCCCACGGCCGCGTAGTGCCAGCCCAGGAGGGCCGCCAGGAGCAACCATTCGCCGCCGCCGTAGTACGTGTCGCCGAGGTAGCGATGGACACCGCCGCCATCGACGAGCCGGGCCTCGACCGCCTCGACCGTCGCGACCATCAGGGGATCATCGGCCGGGAGCATCGCGAACGGAGTCGCGACCGCGATCAGGCTCGCGTCGACCGCGTCGCCACCGAGCCACTTCGGGAACCGGCCCAGCCGTGCCGCGTCAGCCCGGACGAGCCCGGCCAGCTCCGCCGCGCCCTGGCTGGCGGTCGAGCGCAGGTCGGTCGACAGCTCGGGCCAGCTCGCGGCCGCCCGCAGCCCGGCGTGGATCGCAGCCAGGGTGGAGGTGTGCCGGTAGTCGGGATTCTCCTCCCACCAGTCGTAGCTCGGATGGTCCCGGAAGGCCGCGACGTAGGCCGCCGACAGGGCTGCCCCGGCGACGAACGGCTCGATCGAGCGGCCATGCCGCTTCCGGTGCTCGTCGAGCGCCCAGAGCCAGGCGCCATACCCGTCGAGCTGGAAGTCCGTCCACTCCTCGCCGGTCTCCCGGCCGTCGACCGTGTAGCGGGCATGGAGGAACTCGGCGGTGTCGATCGCAGCGCCAGCCAGGCGGCGTTCGATGAGCGCCTCGATCCGCTCGCGGCGTGCCTCGAGGATCCCGGCGCACCAGGTGAAGAACGCCTCCGCCGAGGCGACCTCGCCGGCACGGCTCATCGCGTCCGCGATGAACGCACCGTCACGAAACCAGGAGTAGCGGTAGACGGGGAAGTTCGGTGAGGCGAGGTAGGCCCCGGTGGGCGCCTGGCCCCTGGCGATGATGTCGATGCTGCGGCGGGCAAGGCGCAGGGCCCGACCCAGATCTGGGGTCTCAGGTGTCGTCACGCGGTCGCCTCACCGGAGGCCGTCCGCCACCAGACCATCGACCAGACCTCGATCCGCGGAAGGCGGAAGGCGAGGAACCGACCTTCGGAGGTCTCAGCGATCTCGAACTGCAGCTCCCGCGCGAGCCCGACCTCGTCGTCGGGGGTGTCCCACCAGACCCCGTCTACGCCGCCGGTGACCCGGACCCGGACCTCGACGCCCTCGAGCGGCCGAGGAAAGATCGTCTGCTCGACGTTCCACGCGTCGCTCGCCAACCCCCGAAGGTTGATGCACTGCAGGATCGTGGTGTCCCCGAGCTCCCGTCCGATGACCCACAGGGAGTCCGCATGCGCGCCGGCACCATACGTCCCGAGCTCAGGATGCGCGAGAAGAATGAAGTCGCTCGTCGGCCCGACATGCGTCCAGGCGATGTCGGTAGCGCCCACCGCGTGCAGCCGCGCTGTGTTGCGGACCGCGCAATCGACGTAGCGCCGCACGACGGATGCCTCGGTTTCATCGAGCCAGCCGTAGCGTGGGTAGTACGCCTCTGACAGAAGCGAGTTTCCCTCACCCGCGATGAGGTGGAAGCCGCCGCTCGCGGCGATCGCCGCCGACGCCAGCCGGAACGCCAGAAGCGCACCCTGAGTACGCTCCCGATCGGGATGGAATGGGAGCAGGTAGGCGCTGAGGATGACCGCCTTGTCGGGGCGGAGCGTCCGGGCGCGGCGCACCAGGTCGTACAGGTCGCGGTAGCGCGTGTGCGGCTCCCATACCTCGATGTACGTCGCCGCGTCCGCTGTCACTTGGGGCATCGCGTCAAGGGGCCAGGCATTGACGCAGTTGAAGATGCTTCCGCCGTCGGGTCGTCGTGCGAGGATGCGGCTCGCTGCCTCCTCGACGAAACCCGGGAATGCCGCCTCGACGTCGAAGGCATGCCACGTGCCGCCCAGACGGGAGAGCGCGGCCTTTGGGTACCCGTATTGGTCGATGTGGATCCCATCGAACCCGAGCGCATCGACGGCCCGTTCGTACTGTTCGATGATCCACTCCCGCCAGGGTGACTGTGGGCCGAAGTCCTGGAGGTAGAAGATGTCCGCCAGAGCCAGTGGCTCGTGGCGGCCGTCATACAGAAGCCAGTCGGGATGGGCCAGGCTGAACCCGGCCTCGGCTCCGTACAGCGCCCCATAGGCAAGCGCGACCATGCCTCGCTCGTGCGCGAGCGCGATCTTGCGCCGCACGACCTCGAGGGACAGGCGACGGCCGAGCGGGTCGGTGAACTCGTCAGTCTCCGGGAGGAAGGTGTGGTGCGATGCCATCCAGTCGTAGAACTGGACGACGTTGACGTGAAGGCGCAACAGGTCCTCCGTTCGCCTGGTTGACTCCTCCCGTGTCTCACCGGGAGCGAAGTCGGCGAAGAAGCCGTAGCGCGGCGCAACCGACCAGTGGACAGCGACATCAACGGCGGTGGTCGCGCGGAGCGCCGCTCCCGTCCGGCTGGTCACCTCGATCCCGTACCCCGCGGACGAACCATGCGGCGGCGACAGGGGCACCGATATGGACAGTAGGCCAGGTCCCGTTGCTTCGACCTCCCGCTCGGCGATCGCGTGCGATCCGTCCAGGACACGCACGAGCAAGGGACCGGCTGCGCCGGCGCGGATCGTCAACGGCAGGGGCTCGCCCGGTCGGAGCTGGGCCCGCGTCGGCCAGATCGCCAGGACTGGATCGGTCATCGATGTCACCCACGAATGCTGCCGGCGTACATGCCGGAAACGAAATACCGCTGCAGGACGACGAATAGGACGATCTCCGGGACGACCGCCAGCGTGGTGGCGGCGAAAACTGTGGACCACTGGGTGCCGTGGGCGTTGAAGAAGAGGGCAATGCCGATCGGCAGGGTGCGCAGATCAGGATTCTGGAGCAGGAGCCGAGCCCACCAGAAATCGTCCCACGAACCGAGGAAGGTGAACACCGCCAGGGTGGCGAGCGCAGGCCTCGACAGGGGCAGCAGGACGCGCCAGAAGATGGTCCACGGCCCTCCGCCGTCCATCTGGGTCGCATCCTCGAGGTCCCTGGGTAACTGCTCGAAGAAACCGCGCAGCAGGAACGTGTTGAAGGCGACGCCGTTCGAGACGTAGACGACCCACAAGCCGAACCATGAATCGGTGAGCCCGAAGTCGCGCAGCACGGTGAACTTGGGCAGGAGCGCGATCATGTCGGGGATCATCATCGTGATCAGGTAGAGCCCGAAGATCAGTTCCTTGCCCGGGAACCGAAGGCGCGCGAAGGCGAAGGCACTCGTCGTCGCGACGACGAAGGTGAGCAGAACGGTCACGCTGGAGACCGCGGCGCTGTTGAGCACGTAGCGCTGGAACCCCGCCTCGTTCCACGCTCGCTCGAAGTTCGCCAGCGTCGCGTTCTCCGGGAAGAGCGTCGGCGGATAGGGCATGATCCAGCGCTCCGGGTTGAGCGCCGTTGCCACCATGAACAGGAACGGCGTGACCATGACGATCGCACCGGCAACGAGCAGCACGTAGACGAGCGGCCTGGTCCAGCGCGGGCCGGTCCGGCCTCCGCGCGAGGCGCTCTGGGCGCGATCGACGAGCTCGCGAACGCCGAGCATCAGTACTGCACCGACCCGCGGAGCATCCGCCGCTGGAAGAAGCTCAGGACGACGACTGCAACGCCCATCAGGAGGCCGACTGCGGTGCCATAGCCGAAGTCGAGGTACTTGAACGCCTGGGTGTACATGTAGCTGAGGAGTACCTCGGTGCTGCCCTCGGGACCGCCGCCCGTGAGCAGGTAGACCGACAGGAAGACGTTGAAGGCCCCGATGATCAGCATGATGCTGACGAAGAGGACCGCTGGCCGGAGCAGCGGCAGCGTGATGAACCGGAACCGCTGCCAGGTGCCCGCCCCATCGACGGCCGCCGCCTCCTGGAGGTCGGCGGGGATCGATTGAAGTGCGGCCAGGAAGATCACCATGTTCCAGCCGATTCCCTTCCAGATGCCGAGCAGGTTGATCGGCACCTGGGCGGTCCACGTTTCCTGGAGCCAGTCGACCGGTTGGTCGATCACGTGAAGGACGTTCACGAGGAGGTAGTTGACCGGTCCCAGGCCACCGGTGAACAGGTAGGCGAACACGTACGAGACGACGAGCCAGGAGGTCACGACCGGCAGGTAGTAAAGGGCCCGGAAGAACGGCCGGCCGCGAATCGCAGCGTTGAGGAGCAGGGCCGCCCCAAGGCCGAGGACCATCTGGCTCGGGACCGTGATCGCCGCGTACAGCGCGGTGTTCCGGGTCGCCACCCAGAAGGTCGGATCCAGGGTGAGGGCCCGGACGAAGTTCCTGGCACCGACGAATGTGCTCTGGCTCGGCGCCATCAGGTTCCAGTCGTACAGGCTCATCTGCAGGCCGCGGATGAGCGGGTAGATGACGAACGCGAGCAGGAGAATGAAGCCGGGCAGCATGAACGGCAGGGCGACCCGGAGCTGGCGCAGGCTCCGGGTGGTCTCGCGCCGGCGCGGCGCAGCAGCCACCCGCGAGAGGGTGACCGGCGGCATTTTCATGGGATCAGCTTCTCACCGAAGGCGCGAGGCTCGCGCGTCAGGAGCACCGAAGGGAGTCCCCGATGCTCCTGACGCCACGTTGCGCCCGCCTACTGGGCGAGGAGCGGGTCGATCTGGGCCGCTGCGTCGTGCAGCGCCTGGCTGGCGCTCTTGGTGCCGCGGAGCGCGGCGTCGAACGCATCGGTCAGGATCTTGTCGAGCTTCGGCCACGCGGGGGTCACCGTGCGCGGCTTGGCCGTCTGGAGCTGTGTCACGTAGGGCGCCAGGTACGGCACGCTGGTCACCGCGTCCGACTGCGACGCAGTCTGCGTGACCGGCATCTGGCCGACCTTGGCCATCGCTTCCTGCGCATCGTCCGACAGCATGTACTGGGCGAAGGCCCAGGCGGCGTCCTGGTTGGGGGACGTCTTGAAGATGACGAAGTTCTCGCCGCCGACGACCGAGATCGAACCACCAGGCCCGGTCGGCATCGGGGCGCCGACGACATTCGGACCCATGCCCAGGCCGATGATCGGGAAGAACCACGGCCCGTCCGAGAGCATCCCGTAGTTACCCGCCTTGAACCCACCCCAGGAGTCCGGCTTCTTGCCGACACTGGAGGGGCCGAGCAGACCGTCCTTGTTCATGTCAACCAGCCACTGGAGGGCTGCGACCGAGGCGTCGGAGTCCAGGTAGCCGGTCGCCTTCGTGTAGTCGTCGTTGGTAACCGACCCACCGGCGGTCCAGAACCACGGGAAGACGTTCCACGGCCCATCGCCTCCGAGTGCGAGGCCCCACTTGTCCTTCTGGCCCTTCAGAGCTTCGGCTGCCTTCCGGACGTCATCGAGTGTCTTCGGGGCGGTCGGCACGAGGTCCGTGTTGTAGATGAGCACCTGGGTATTCGTGTCGAGCGGGACGCCGTAGTACTTGCCCTGGTAGATGTTCGTTGCCAGGGGACCGGGGAAGACCTTGCTCTTGATCGCATCGAAGCCAGGCAGCTGGTCGACCTCGGCGAGGGCGCCGATCTTCGCAAACTCCGGCGTCCAGATGATGTCCATCCGCATGACGTCGGGCAGCCCGCCGCCACTCACGGCCGTGACGAGCTGGTCGTGGAGCCCGTCGTACGGCATGACGACAGCCTTGACCGTGATGTTCGGGCACACCTTCTGGAAGGCCGGAATCACGACGTCGTTGAGCTGCTTCGTCTCCGGGCCGTCCGTGTTGTACGTGTGCCAGAACGTGATCGTCGCCTGCTTGCCGCCTGCGCAGTCGGTTGTGGCGCCACCAGCGCTCGCGGCCGGGCTGTTGCCTGCCGCCTGGCTCTCGGCTGCACTTGCCGCGGGGGTTTCACTGGCGGCGCTCGGCGACGCCGGCCCGCCCGAGCATGCTGCGGTCACGAGGGCGATGCCCGCGATGACCGCCGCGAGGGTTCGCTTCATGAATGGTTCGCTCCTTCCTTCACCGGTGAACCTCGAAATCGACGGACGTGGTGTCAAGACGTCGAACTGGACGCGACTCCGGCAGCGCTATCTGTCTTCTTGATCCGGCCCTCCCCGACTCGACGACGTGCAGGCCGGCGACCGGAACGGGCCGGATGAAGAGCGGGGGCCGGCATGGCATCGGGTCTCCGCATGGCTGTCCATCACGAGACGGCTCCAGCTGCCGAGCTGCCCGCCAGGCGGGCGCGGATGCTGTCCTCGATCTGGCGCTCGTAGAGGGGCGTCGCGAACGTGGCGCGCAGGACGAGCGCGGCCGCCCCGCGCGCCCACTTGGCGTCGTCCCAGGGGTCGACCTCGATCGCCACACCGCGGAGCGGACCGAACGTGCCCGCGGCGACCTCGTCCTCGAAGGTACGGGCGAGGTGCGGCCAGGCCGACGTCCCTTCCCCGCTGACCAGGACGAG
>JAJYMP010000081.1 GCA_021786915.1 Chloroflexota bacterium | reverse complement strand
CAGGTTCGTTGCCGCTTCGGCCCCGCCGCCCGCCCGATTCTGCCCCCCGAGGGCGCGGAGTGCATTCCTTCCGACGAACAACTGGCGCTCCTGAGCCCCGAATCGACCCCCAACGGCACCGACGCACCCGCCGCTGCTGCCCGAAGCCCGTCCGCGAGTGCCCCGCTGTTCGTTCCTTTCGAAAAGTCGCCCCGAATCGCCAGGCGATGGCAGCACGAGAGCGCCCAGTCCAGGTTGCGTCCGGGAGGAGATGCGAGGGCGAGCGAACGGCGGCGTGGCCGAGAACGGCCAGGGAGCGTCAGCCGCGGGGCACCGGGCGCATCGGGTAGACGCCGACGACGATCGGCGCGCCCGGGTCAAGCGACAGCTCGTAGCCCACGTCGCCGCTGCTGATCAGCTCGCCGAGCATCCGGCCCTCGGTGCCCGGCAGGCCCAGGAAGATCGTCCCGTCGGCGACGCGGACGGGTGTCACGTCATCGTCGCCGCCGTAGATGCCGAAGCGGCGACGCAGCTCGTGCATGGGGATCCAGGGTCGGCTCTTGATGAACCGGCGGAGCTGGGCCTGCGTGCAGGTGGTCCGCAGCGCGTCGCCATCCCCGGGTGCGGGGGCCTCGGCATCGCCGGGGGCCGTGGGGACGACCCGCCCATTCGGCGAGGCCGACCAGGCGGCCGCATCTGCGGCAGGATCGCTCGGGGCAGGCGCCGGAAACGGCTGGGTGGTTGCGTGAGCAGCCGTCCCGGCCCCAGCAACCGGCTCGTCGGCGGGCGGAACGGTGGCGGTCGCGGCACGCGGGCGGTCGACGACGACCTCCGACTCGGGCTCCTGCGAGGTCGTGTTCGTCTGCGGTCGCCGACCGTGCCGGCTGCGCCTGCTCATCGGCGCTCGTTCCGCGGGCGGTTCACCCGCGCGGGAGGGGTCGTCATCGTGGGCTCGTGTCGGGCGGCCGTGGTTCCTCGACCGCTGCGGCGATGATACCTCTCGGGCTCTGCGAGCGCGGAGGATCGCCCACTTGCGAGACGAGCGGCGGAGCCTCCTACCCCCGTACGACCTGGATCTTGTTGGGGCAGTACCATGGCGCGGGTTGCCTTTCCGGGACCCGGACCGACGAGGTCATCCTCCGGTCGTCACGCCGGCGCAGCTTCGCTCTGCGATCCGCTTCCCGAGGTCCATCATGCGTCCCGTCTCCCTCGTCGCGGTTGCCGCGGCCCTCCTCCTTGCTGCGTGTGGCGGGGGCACGTCCTCCGCGCCCACATCAGCCGTGCAGCCTTCCGGGGTCGCCGCGTCCGCCCCTGCCTCCGCGGGTGCCTCGGGCACACAGTTCGGGGGCGACGTCTGTTCCGCACTCACGAAGGCCGACATCGCGGCCGCCGCGTTTCCGCAGGGTCCCGCCACATTCGACAGTACCGACACGCAGAAGGACGCAAACGGCAACGCGGTCGTGTGCCAGTACCTCGTGAAGTTCGGCAGCAACCCGTCGATCGTCGGCGCCACCGTCACCCTGTTCGACGACTCCGAGGCCGCCCATCGCCAGCAAGTCCTGCTGACCGCGTCGCCGGAGCCCGTCAGCGGCGTCGGCACCGACGCTTCGGTCGTCATGGCGGCGCCCGGTCTCTACGAGGTATGGGTCACCGGGGCGCACGGCAAGTTCACCGTCGCGGCGCAGGACAAGGCGACGGCGATCGCGCTGGCAAAGATCGCGGTCACGCGCGACTAGCGGTCGTCCGACGGTCCGGCCTGTCGCTCGCGGCGCGAGCGGGGCGCCTCCGCGTGGGCGCCTGCGCGGGGTGGCGCCCGAGTGGGCACGCTCCTACCCGCGGACCACCAGCAGCTCGCGGGTCATCTCGTTGAGGACGTCCGGGCGGTCGACCCCGCAGATGACGATGTCTTCGATTCGCGCCCCGAACCGCCCCTCGAGGTAGATCCCGGGTTCCACGCTGAACGCCATCGCCGTGTCGAGCGGCTCCCCGTTGCCGGCCACGATGTACGGGTCCTCGTGCCCCTCGAGCCCGATGCCGTGCCCGGTCCGGTGGATGAAGTCCCGGCCGAAGCCCGCGGCGGCGATGGCGTCGCGCGCGACCGCGTCGATTGCCTCGGCAGCGACGCCCGGCCGAACCGCGGCGGTGGCCGCAGCCTGGGCGTCGCGCAGCACGCCGTACAGGCGCGCGAAGTCGGGGTCCGGGCCACGCGCGGTGTCCCCGCCGTCGACCCAGATGGTGCGCGTGATGTCCGACCCGTAGCCGCCCAGTTGCCCGCCGATGTCGATGACCACCGGCTCGCCGGCCCGCAGGACGCGGTCCGAGGCGTCATGGTGCGGCGACGCGCTGTTGGGTCCGGAGGCGACGATCCAGAACTCGGCCTGCTCGTGGCCCTCGGCGACGAGGCGCTCGCGGACCTCACGCGCCACGTCGGCCTCGGTGCGGCCGATGAGCGGGCCGGCGGCGATTGCCGCGACCACGCGGTCCGCGGCATGGGCCGCCTCGCGCAGGAGCGCCACCTCGTCGGCGTCCTTGCGCATCCGCAGCCCGCGCATCACGCTCGAGGCGAGCGAGAACCGAGCCGCCGGCAGGACGCGCTGGAGGCCGAGCACGAACGCCGCGCGCATGCCGTCGGACACGGCGACCGCCTCGAGCTCGTCGGCGGCCCGGCCCGTCGAAGCGGCCAGGACCGACGCGACGAGCGCCATCGGGTCCTCGGTCTCCTCCCAGGTCGCGACCGTGACGGCCCCGGTGGTCGCCGCCGGGCAGGACCGGGCCGGCGTGGCCTCGAGGCGCGGGGCAATGAGCGTCAGGGCCGAGCCGGGAGCCGCAGGCACCACGAGCAGCGTCAGCCGCTCGAGGGGCAGGGCCGCGTACCCCGCCAGGTATCGAAGGTCTGCGCCCACGCCGACCAGCAGGGCGTCGAGCCCGGCGTCGGCCGCGGCCCTCTGCACGATGGCGAGGCGTCTGGCGAACCGCTCTGCGGGGATCGTCAGAGTCGTAGCCGCAGAACCGCCGGTCATCGCCCGGCCTCCTCGCCGCGCAGCCCCGCCACCCATCCGCCGAGGTCGCGATCACCGTGCTCGAACAGCGCCCGGTAGGCGTAGACGTGCGCCGCGCCCGCGTCGCGTGCGGCACGCCGCTCCTCGGCTGCGTCGTGCTGCCCCACCGCGACGGTGGGCACGTGCGCCATGGCGGCGATGTTCACGGCCGTCAGGCCGTCGTACGAGCGCGCGGTGAGGTCCACGATGCACCCCTCAAGCGTGCCGAGCGCAGCCCGGAGCAGGGCCGCCGAGGCCAGGCGCACGGGCTCGCCGCCCGCCCGTCGGACGATCTCGGAGAGGCGCGTCGCCCAGATCAGGTCGTCCGCGAGGACCGCGACCCTGGGCCCGGTCGCAACCGGGCGGCCTGTCACCCGAGCGATTCGACCAGGTGACGGAACAGGTCTGCCGCGGCCACCACGCCGATCGGCCGCCCGTCCTCCACGATGGGGATGTGGCGGAACTCGCCGATCGCCATCTTGTGGATCGCGACGGCGATCGTGTCGTCATGCCGGAGGACGACCGGGTCCGGCGTCATGAAGTCCCGGACGTCGAATGCGTCCTGGCGCTTGCCGGCCACCTTCACCACCGCGTCTCGGTCCGTGAAGATGCCGACGAGCTTGCCGCCCTCGGTCACCAGCAGGCAGTCGGTGTTCGCCGCGTGCATCTGGCGGATGGCCTCGGCGACGGGCATGCGCGGGTCGACCGTCTGGGGCGATCCCATCCCCAGCCGGTCGAGGTGGTCGCCCAGGATCGTGTCCTGGAAGTCCTGTGCCGGTTGGGGGATGTCCGAGGTGGCGAGGTCCGCCCCGCAGTTGGCGCAGTTGTCGTCACCCTCGAAGTTGTCGAAGCGGCAGACGGGGCACAGCATCAGGTCACTCCACCGTCCAGGTCTCGCCGGCGAGCAGCGCCTTGGCGAGGTCGCCGGGTCCGGACTTGGCGATCGCCTGGGCGATCTGCTCGTCCACCAGGTCGGAATGAGTTGGCCGGTCCACCTGGCGCAGGATGCCCACCGGTACCGGGTACTCCGGCCAGAACATGCGCGACAGGATCAGCGCTGCGTACGGGTCCTCGGCGTACTGGTCGTGGACCATCAGGTCCGCCTCGGTGGCGCCGTCCTCGCCGATGGTGACCACTTCGGGGTGCAGCCCGTTGAGGCGGATGCCCTTGTCGCGGTCCTTGCCGAAGATGAGCGGCTTCCCGTGCTCGAGGACGAGCATCCGGTCATCGCGCACGTCGCGCTCGGTGAACTCGCGCCAGGCACCGTCGTTGAAGATGTTGCAGTTCTGGAGCACCTCGATGTACGACGCGCCGCGGTGGCGCCCCGCCGCCTCGAGGGTGTGCTGCATGTGCTCGGTGTGGGTGTCCACGGTCCGGGCGACGAACGTGGCCTCGGCGGCGAGCGCCAGGGTCAGCGGCATGACCGGCCGGTCCACGGAGCCCATCGGCGTGGACTTGGTCCGCTTGCCGAACTCCGAGGTTGGCGAGGTCTGGCCCTTGGTCAGGCCGTAGATCCGGTTGTTGTGCATGATCATCGTGAAGTCCACGTTCCGGCGCATCGAGTGCAGGAAGTGGTTGCCCCCGATGGACAGCGCGTCGCCGTCGCCCGTGATCACCCAGACCATGAGGTCGGGGCGCGCGGTCTTGAGCCCGGTGGCCAGGGTGGGCGCGCGGCCGTGGATCGAGTGGAAGCCGTACGTGTTCATGTAGTACGGCAGCCGGCCGGAGCACCCGATGCCGGAGATGAAGACGATGTTCTCCTTCGGGACCCCGAAGTCGGGCATCACCTTCTGGGTCTGGGCGAGGATCGAGTAGTCCCCGCACCCGGGGCACCACCGGACCTCCTGCTCGGAGACGAAGTCCTTGCGGGTGAGCTTGGTGGGCTCGGTGGGGGTCAGCATGTCGGTCATCGTTCAGCTCCGCTCGGCGAGGATGCGGTTCGCCTCGTCGACGATCTCCGAGATCCGGAACGGCTTGCCCCGCACCTTGCCGTACGAGACGGCGTCGACGAGGTAGGTGCCCCGGATCACGAACCACAGCTGGCCGAGGTTGAGCTCTGGCACCAGCACGGTCTTGTAGCTGCGCAGGACGTCCCCGGTGTTCTTCGGGAACGGGAACAGGTAGCGCAGGTGCGCCTGCGCCACGGACTTGCCCTCGGCCTGGAGGCGCTCGACGGCGCTGCGGATCGCGCCGTACGTGGAGCCCCAGCCCAGGATGAGCAGGTCGCCCTGCTCGGGCCCGAAGACCTCGAGGTCCGGGATGTCGCGGGCGATGCCGGCCACCTTGTCGCGGCGCAGCACGGTCATGCGGTGGTGGTTGTCGGCGTCGTACGAGACGGTGCCCAGGCCGTGGAGCTTCTCGAGGCCGCCGATGCGGTGCTCGAGCCCCGGCGTGCCGGGGAGGGCCCACGGGCGGGAGAGCGTGTCTGGGTCCCGGCCGTAGGGGAGGAACGTGCCCTCGCCCTTGACCGCATTGGGGACGGAGATGTCGGGCAGGTCGTCGACCGACGGCACGCGCCACGGCTCGGCGCCATTGCCCACAAACGCGTCGGAGATGTACATCACCGGGGTCATGTACTTGAGCGCCAGGCGCGAGGCCTCGACGGCGAACGTGAAGCACTCGGCCGGCGTGGCGGGCGCGACGACCGGCATCGGCGCCTCGCCGTTGCGCCCGAAGATGGCCTGGAACAGGTCTGCCTGCTCGACCTTCGTCGGGAGGCCCGTGGAGGGGCCGGCGCGCTGGACGTTGACGATCACGATCGGCAGTTCGGTCATGACCGCGAGGCCCATCGCCTCGGTCTTGAGCGCGACGCCCGGGCCGGACGTGCCGGTGAGGGCCAGCGACCCGCCGTACGCCGCCCCGATGGTGGCGCCGATGGCCGCGATCTCGTCCTCGGCCTGGAAGGTCTTGACCCCGAAGCTCTTGTACGCCGAGAGCTGGTGGAGGATGTCCGAGGCCGGCGTGATGGGGTACGAGCCGTAGAACAGCGGGCGCTTCGCGGCGTGCGCCGCGGCCAGGAAGCCCAGCGCAGTCGCCTCGTTGCCGGTGATGTTCCGGTAGGTGCCGGGCGGCAGCTTCGCCTTGGGGACCGAGTAGGTCTGGTGGAACATCTCGGTCGTGTCGCCGAACGCGTAGCCGGCATGCAGGGCACGACGGTTGGCCTCGGCCAGGATCGGGCGTGCGCCGAACTTCTGGTCGATCCACTTGAGCGTGGGCTCCATCGACCGCTCGTAGAGCCAGAACATCAGGCCCAGGGCGAAGAAGTTCTTCGTCAGGTCGACCTGCTTGCTGGTCATGTCCAGCCCCTCGAGCGCCCGCGCGTTGAGGGTGCTGATGGGGATCTGGAACAGCTTGTACTGCTTGAGCGTGCCGTCGGTCAGCGGGTTCGACGTGTAGGCGGCCTTCGACAGGTTCGAGGGTGTGAACGCGTCGCTGTTGACGATGAGGGCGCCGCCGGGCGGGAGGTCAGCCACGTTGGTCTTGAGCGCCGCCGGGTTCATCGCGACCAGCACGTCCGGCGCGTCACCCGGGGTGTGGATGTCCGACGCCGAGAAGCTGATCTGGAAGCCCGACACGCCGGGCAGCGAGCCCGCGGGGGCGCGGATCTCGGCCGGGTAGTCCGGGAAGGTGCTGATGTCGTTGCCGAACACCGCCGCCGTGCGCGTGAACTGCGTGCCCGTCAGCTGCATGCCGTCGCCGGAATCGCCGGCAAACCGGATGGTGACCCGGTCGAGCTCGAGGGAATCGCGCTCCGGGCCCTGCACAGTCGTTGTCATCCGCCTTCGGCCTGCTCCATGCGCTGATGCGGTCGGGGAGGGAGATTGAGCAGCTCCTCGGGGAAGGATTCCGCGAAGAACTTGAGGATGTCCACCTGGCGCACCACGCCCACCAGCCGATGGTCGTCGTCCACGACCGGCACGTTCCGGTAGCGGCCCGACTGCATGAGCTCCAGCGCGTCCCGCACCGTCTGCGCGAGGCGGAGCGTGTGCGGGCTTGTGGTCATGTAGGTCTCGACGGTGGCGTCCAGGTCCACCGCGGGTGCGACGTCCGGCCCGACCAGCCGGCCGAAGATGTCACGCTCAGTCAGGACGCCGAGGAGGCGCCCGCCGTCATCGGTCACGAACACGGAATCGCCGGTGCCGGTCCGCTGGATCGCACGTAGGCAGTCCGCGATGGACGTGCCCGGGGAGACCGTGACGGGAAGGCGACGACCGACCACCATCAGGGGTTCAGACGCGAGAGAGGGAACGCGCGCCAAGACGGCACGCTCGTTGAGGTTTGCCACGCAACAAGTCTACCGCCGCAGCGACCGGGACCGCGGGGGGCGGGGCGGCCCAGCGAATGGGGGCCGAGCGGCAGGTTTCCCGCGGAGGAGCGCGGATCGGGCGGGAGCGGGCCCGCTGTCTCGGGGCGTTCCGGCACCCGGTCGCGGCCCGGCCGGCAGCCCCGCCAGCCGGTACCCTCCGCCGGGTGAATCGCACGCGACTCGTCGGCATCGGCCTGGTCGTCATCAGCGCGATCTCGTTCGGCTCGGGCGGGCTCTTCGCACGCCCCGCGTACGCCGCGGGGATCGACTGGCTCACGCTCATGGCCTGGCGGTTCCTGCTGGCCGGCGGTCTGGCATGGCTGGTCCTGCTGGTCAGCCCGTCGCGTCGGCGCGGGCTGCGCGCCATGCCCCGCCGGATGCTGCTCACGTCGATCGGCCTGGGCATCTACTACCTCTCGAACACCGCCACCTACTTCGCCGGCATCACCACCACGCCGCTCTCGCTCGCGGCGCTGATCGTGTACATCTACCCGCCCATCGTGGCTGTGCTGGCGCTGCGCTTCGGCCGGCCGCTCGAGGGGCGCCGGGCGTGGACCGCGCTCGGCATCGCGGTGCTGGGCGTGGTCCTGGCGGTGGGCGGGATCACCGCGTCGCAGATGCCGCCCATCGGCGGGCTGGTGCTGGTGATCGTGTCGCCGCTGCTGTACTCGGTGTGGATCATCATGGCCGCCCGGCACTCGGGCGAGACCAGCGACGCGGTGGGCAGCGAGGCCGAGGGCGCCTCGAACGCCTCGGCGGTGGGCGCGGTGATGCTGAGCACGACCGGCGTCGCGTACTGGGTCATCTGCCTCGCGCTGGGCCACCCGGTACTCCCCTCGACGATCCCCGTGGCGGCCTGGCCCGGGGTGCTGGGGGTGGGCGTGGTGGCGGGCTGGATCGCCGTCCAGGCGTTCTACGCCGGGGCGCAGCGGGTGGGCGCCGCGCAGGCGTCGCTGCTCTCGACGGTCGAGCCGCTGTGGACCATCGTGGCCGCCGGGATCCTGCTCGGCGAGCGTCTCGGGCCGGTCCAGCTGGTGGGCGGCATGCTGATCCTCGTCGGCGTGGTGCTGTCGCAGACGGGCGGGCGGGGCGAACCGGCGGAGCTGCCGCAGCCGATCCTGCGCCTGGGCGAGGAGTAGGTTCGCCCCAGGGCGGAGAAGCCTCGGGCCCGCCGCCTGCGCGGCGCGAGCGATCTCCGCTCAGGCCAGGGCGGCGCGCGCGGCCGAGACCTGCGTCCTCGCGCCCGACGCGACCCAGCCCGAGTCCGAGCCGACGCCGAGGAACGTGAAGCCGCGGTCGCGATACTCCGGCACGAGCGACGCGTCCCCGAGCAGGATCCCGGCGGACTTGCCGTGCGCCCGGCAGGCGGCGACCACCGCGTCGAGGGCATCGGTGAAGGCGGGCTCGGCGAAGCGCCCCGGCATCCCCATCGCGTGCGAGAGGTCGGCCGGGCCGACGAACAGCACGTCCACGCCCTCGATCGCCGCGAGCCGGTCCGCGACCGCCACGGCCTCGGGCGACTCCACCTGGAACACCCCGAGCACCCGCCCGTTGACCATCGCCGCGAGGTCTGCGTGGCCGATGCCGAGGTATCCGCCTCCGCGAGTGGGCAGCGCGACGCCGCGGATCCCTGCCGGCGGGTAGCGCATCCAGCGCAGCGCCTCGTCCACCTCGGCCGGCGTCTCGAGGCGCGGAACCATGAGCCCGTCTGCCCCGAGGTCGAGCGCCCGCCCGATCCGCAGCCGCTCGGACGAGGCCACGCGCACCAGCGCGCACGTCGGCGTCCCCTGCACCGCGAGCAGCTGGCCGTGGATGTCCGCCTCGGAGCCCATCCCGTGCTCGAGGTCGATGACCACCCAGTCGAAGCCAGCCCGTGCCACCAGCTCGGCCGACGCGAGCGATCCCAGCGTCACCCAAGCGCCGATCGAGGGCTCCCCGGCGAGCACGCGACGTCGCAGGTCGGGGCGCGGCGGGAGGGGCGGGAGGGTGCTGCGAACCATGTCACTCATGGCCCCATAGTGCCGCACCACGCGCCTTCCGCGATACCGGCTGGCGCCTCCTGTCTGGTGCGGGAGCGCACCTGTGCCCATCGGATCGGGGGGTACCAGTACCTACGGGCTATTCCTCAACCGTACCCACACGGGCTACGTTCGCGGTCCAGTGCCGAGGGAGGCCCATCCCCGGCGGGAAGGAAACAAGGGGCGCAGGCGTGAAGACAGTCAAGTGGTACGCCTACCGGGCGACGATGATGCTCGGCAGCGTGGCGGCATTCGCGTTCATCATCAACTCGGGGAAGCGCTGGTGAGCCGCCGCTGGTGATCAGCCCCGCGAGGGTTCGCTGACTGAGACGCGGTGAGTGCCCACCGCATGCGAACGGGCCGCCGGACGGACCTCCTCCCCCGGCGGCTCTTCGATTCTCCGGGGGCTCTGGCCCCGCCGCCGCGCGGCCCGCCCCACACTCGACCCCGGCGGCGAACGGATCCGCCGAGCTCAGCTCGCGCCGCGGTCCCGCCACATGTTCCGGAGCAGGAACGTGACGTTCGCCGGCCGCTCCGCCAGGCGCCGCATGAAGTACGGGTACCACTGGGCGCCGAACGGGACGTAGACGCGGACGCGCCACCCGGCGCCGACCAGCTGCTCCTGGAGGTCGCGGCGGATCCCGTAGAGCATCTGGAACTCGAAGGCGTCGCGGGCGATCCCCTCGGCCCTGGCGACCTCGATCGCGCGCTTGATCAGCCTGACGTCGTGGGTGGCGATGGCCGGGTAGCGGCCAGCGCGCATCAGGCGGAGCATCAGCCGCTCGTACGCCTCGTCCACCTCGGCCTTCTCGGCGTAGGCCACGGCGTGCGGCTCCTTGTAGGCGCCCTTGCACAGCCGCACCCGACCCCCGGCCTCGATCATGGCGGCCACGTCGCGGTCGCTCCGGCGCAGCGCGGCCTGGATCACGAGGCCCACGTCGGCGCCGCTCGTCCCGTCCTCGTGGGCGCCCACAGGCCGGACGGCCTGCCACAGCGCCATCGTCGCGTCGGTGGTGGTGTGGTCCTCCATGTCGATCCGGACGAACGCACCCACCTCGATGGCCTTGGCGACGATGCGGCTGACGTTCTCGCGCGCGAGCCCGGGGTCGATGGCGAGGCCCATCTGGCTGGGCTTGAGCGAGACGTTGCGATCGACGCCGTCCTGGGCGAGCGCGTCGAGCAGGGCGACGTAGCGGTCGGCCGCAGCGCGGGCGTCGGCCTCAGCGGTCACCGACTCGCCCAGGACGTCAACGGTCGTGCCCATGCCGGCATCGCGCAGGCGACGGATGGCGGGGAGCGCCTCGTCGAGCGTCTCGCCGGAGATGAAGCGGCGGACCATCGGACGGGTGATCGGGACGCGCGTCGCGAGCCGACCGAGCGACTTGCGGTGCGAGAGCGTGAGGAGCGTCGAGCGCATCGCGCGTTCGGCGAGGTCGTTGGCGGCGGGTCGGTCGGGCATCGGGCTGAGCCGCATCTCCAGTGGTCTGGCGCGAGGACGGGCGCCAACCGGGCTCGGGACGAACCGACCGAGCATATCGCTGACCGAGCCGCGCGCGGGCAGTCGCTATGACGGCTAGATTCCGGGCCATGCGGTCCCTCCGGACCGTGACGTCGCAGCGCCAGCCGGCCGTCGACGGGCCGGGGAGGACAAGATGGCCGCAATCGAGTTCCAGCACCTGCCGCACCCGCACGTCGCCACCCACCAGAAGGCCGCGCCGCCCAAGGCGGCCGACGAGCACGTCGGGCTCAACGGCCGAATCGCGCTCGTGCTCACCACGGTCGTGGGCACGATGTGGTGCGCTTACGCGTTCGCGGTGCTGGCGCTGGCCGCACTCCCATCGGCGCTGGCCGACGGCAGCATGCTCGCGATCGTGCAGTGGATCAGCCAGACGTTCATCCAACTGGTGATGCTGTCGGTGATCATGGTCGGGCAGAACATCCTGTCCAAGGCCGGTGACCGGCGGGCGGAGATGACGTTCAAGGACGCCGACGCGACGTTCCACGAGGCTGGGCAGATCCAGAAGCACCTGATCGCGCAGGACGCGGCGCTCAACACCCTGCTGGACAAGGTCGCGGCGCTCGAGGCACAGCTGGTCGCCAAGGCGTAGCGCTCGCCGACACCTTGCAGGCACCGGGGCCGGGGCAGCGTGGCCCCTCGAGCGCGGGAGGCGCATGATGCCCGGACGGCGATCGCCGCCACGGGTGCCGCGACGCCGGAGACCAGTCGGAGGAGACCTACCGTGGACAAGAAGGCCAAGACCCCCAAGAAGCCGAAGACATCCAAGCCGAAGTAGACGCCGCGGCGCACGTCCGCCGCCAGGCTGCCGATCTTCTCGTCCTTTGGTGACCCACCGTCACCACATCGCGATCACTCGTGGTCTGCGGCCCTCTTGGTGGCTGACGCCCACCAATCGAGTGGCTTGGTGCATCCGAGTCACCATGCTCGCGCCGAAAGGTGGCCGCGCCCTGATCCGGTGACTCTGCGTCACTGCGCCCATCGCCGGAAGCGGCCGCCGCGGTGGAACGGCGCGGCACGCCTCGCCTCGTCGCCCGCGGCCCCCCGCGTTGGCTAGTGCCTCGGCTTGCCCCCAGGCGCCTCGACGCCCAGCTGCGCCTCCAGCTGGTCGCCCAGCTCGACCGTCCGCCGGAACGCGGCCCACACGGCTTCGGACAGGACCGTGCGCAGGCGGCCCGATTCGAGCTCGTGGAGCGCCGCGGCCGAGGTGCCGCCCGGCGAGGTGACCATGTTGCGCAGGACGGCCGGGTGGTCGCCCGACTGCTTGGCGAAGCGGGTTGAGCCCTCGAGCGTCTCGATCACGAGGTCGTGCGCGATGTGGCGCGGGAAGCCCAGGTGGACCGCCGCGTCGATCAGCGCCTCCATGACGAGGAACACGTAGGCGGGGCCGGTGCCCGAGACCGCGGTGGCCATCGCGACCCACTTCTCGTCCTCGACCTCGAGCTCCGCGCCGAGTGCCGAGAGCAGCGCCTTCGCCTGGGCGCGCTGCTCGGGAGTCGTCGAGGGCGTCGCGTACCAGACCGTCATGCCGGCGCCGATCCGGGCGGGCGTGTTCGGCATCGAGCGCACGACCTGGTCGTGGCCGAGGGCCGCCACGAGCGCAGCGGACGTGGGGCCGGCCAGGACTGAGAGCACGAGCTGGCCTGCACGCAGGTGCGGCCCGATCTCGTGGCCCACCCTCGCGAGCATCTGCGGCTTGACCGCGAGGATGATGACGTCGGCGCCCTCGGCCGCCTCGATGTTGGAGGCGACCGTGCGGATCCCGTGGGTCGAGGCCAGCGCGTCGCGGCGTTCGGCGCGGGGATGGCTTGCGACGATCTGACCCGGGCCCACCAGCCGGTCCGCGAGCAGCCCGACGATCATCGCCTCGGCCATCACGCCGGAGCCGACAGTCGCGATCGTGCGGTTCGCCAAGGGTGACATCGGGCGGGAGGATATCACCGCGAATCTGGGTCTCCGGCGGCCTTGGCGGCGACCGTCAGGAAGAAGCGGCCGGTGAAGGCGATGTCGACATCGGCGAACCCGGCGCGTGCCAGCGCGGCCTCGAGGACGTCGAGGCCGTGGTACGACCAGGCGATCCTGGGCGGCGGGCCGCCGGCGGGATCGGGTCGGAGGTCGATGACGGCCAGGCGCGCGCCTTGACGCAGGCGAGCCCGAAGCAATGCCGCCGCAGGGTCGACACCCGCGCCGCGCACGCGACCGAGCAGGAACGCGGCGACGAGCCCGTCGAACGGCGGGTCGTCGGGCGAGGGCCTGGCCCACGGTTCCGCGACGTGGAGGTGGGCCCGCAGGCGATGGGCGACGAGCCGGCTGCGCGCGATGTCGAGTGCCGCGCCATCGGGGTCCGTGGCGTGGAGCTCACCGCGCTCGGCGAGGAGCGGCGAGAAGAACCCGACGCCCGCCGCAGGCTCGAGGATGCGGCCGTGGAGCGGCTGGGCGTCGAGCCAGCGCGTGACGGCGTCGAGCTCCGCGGCCCACGCCGTGTCGTGGACCGGACCGCGCTCGAACGGGCCGCGACGCAGGAACCAGTCGTCCGGGAAGGCGGGCGTGGCGCGTGCCGGGCGGCGGAGGATCGGGGCGGCGCGAGGGGCGGACCGCTCGTCGCGGACGCCGGCCCGGGGCTCGGCTCCGGCTCGGGACTCGGCTCCGGCGTCGGTTCCGGCCTCGGCGTCGGCTCCTGCTCTCGCTTCGGCGGCGCGCTCGGCCAGCGCGATCCGGAGGCGGCCGCGGAGGAACGCGTTCGACCCGGCGCGACCGAGGCAGGTCGGGCACAGCTGGGCCCAGCCCTCCAGATCGGCCGGCCCGCGGGCCGTCCATGCGTCACCGCACCACAGGCAGTCGAAGCGGGAGCGGAACGGCATCGCCTCGGGCTCGGCTCGTGCTGGGGCTTCGCTCAGTCCACGCGGACGAAGCTGTTGGGGACCGACATCCCGTCGAACGCCTTGGGGTCGATGATCTCCGCGAGCACCTCGATCCCCTCGAGCAGCCGCGGCCCCGGGCGCCAGAAGTACGCCGACGCGTCGACTGTGAAGACCCGCCCCTCGCGGACGGCCCGCAGCTCCGACCAGCCGGCCGGCCGCGGCAGTCTGGCCCAGGCCGCCACCGTCGAGGGCAGGTCCATCCCGGCCGGCATCAGCACCAGGATCTCCGGGTCCACCTCGCGGACCGCCGCCCAGGTGATCACCTCGCCGTGCTGGCCCTCGTGCCCCAGCAGCTCCCAGCCGCCGGCACGCCGGGCCTGCTCGGGGATCCAGCGCCCGACCGACACGGGCGGGTCGAGCCACTCGAGCGCCACCAGGCGCGGTGCCACGAAGCCGTGGTCACGCCGGCTGACGACGACAGCCTCGAGGCGCTGGAGCCGCTCGCGGAGCCCGCCGACCACGTCCACCGCGTCGTCCTCCGTCTCGGTCATCGCGCCGACAGTCTGGATCGCGTTGAACGAGCCCTCGAGTGACACCGGGTCGAGGCTCAGCACCGCGATCTCCTCGTCGATCGCGGCGACCATCTCGCGGACCTCGCGGAGGCCGGCGCGACAGACGCGATTCACGTCGGAGAGGATCACGAGGTCGGGGTCCGCCGCCTCGAGGGCGTCGCGGTCGATCTCGAGGAGGCCCGGTCCCGGCAGGAGCCCAGGCGCTGGCGAGAGCGGCAGGCGCGCGACGATCGGCTGCTGGCGCGCCGCGGTCGGCTCGTCGCAGTAGGCGGTGACCCCGACGAGCTCGTCCTCGAGGCCGAGGGCGTAGACGATCTCGGTGGCGGCCGGGTGGAGCGAGAGGATGCGCACGCAGCCAGTCTACGAGGCCCGGCACATGGACCTCTGGGCCGGAATCGAAACGGCCCCGCTGCAGGAGCGGAGCCGTGACGAAACGCGGGGGCCGAGCGGGCGGCCCACGGCGGGTCAGGCGGGCTTGAGCGCCTCGAGCGCGGCACGGGCAGCGGCCTTGTCGGTGTACCAGGTGGCGTTGATCGGCGTGTAGCCGGTCCACTCCGCCGGCACGCTCTCCTCGGGGAAGATCGCGTTGACGGGGCACTCGGGCTCGCAGGCGCCGCAGTCGATGCACTCGTTCGGATCGATGTAGAGCATCCGGTCGACACCTTCGTCGAAGTGGATGCAGTCCACCGGGCAAACGGACACGCACGCGGTGTCCATCACGTCGACGCAGGGCTCGGCGATCACGTACGCCATGGTTGAGGGGTCTCCTGATCAGAGTCGCAGCGAGGTTCCGGGCGAGCCGGGGCTCCGTGCAGCGTATCACCGCGATCTCGGGCGCGAGGAGCCTCGCGCGCGCCTCGGACCGCGCGCGTCGGACGCCGTTGCGACCCGCCGACGCGACCCGCCGAGCGCGATGCCGAGCCGCGGCGCGGCGGTCCAGTGGTCGTGGCGCGGGGCTCGAAACGTGGCGGGAGGCGTCGACGCGCCCGGTCAGCTCCCCGACGGCTTCGGCAGGGTCGAGGGGACCACGGGGGCTGGGGCGATCGGCTGGTCGGCGATGTTGACGAAGCGCACCGGCACCACCATCCCCTTCGCCCAGTGGCCCGGGATGTGGCAGCCCAGGAACCAGCCCGACGACGACGCAGCGGCATCGGCCGGCACGGTCCACACGACCTCCACCAGCTGCCCGGACGGCACGACGATCCGCGTCCCGTCGAAGCGGGCCGGCGGCGACACGAATGGCGTCGGGCCCGGCGGGGCGCCCAGCGTCGCGGCCTCGCCCGACTCCCAGGCGAGCTGCGTCGACATGTCGCCCAACACGGCCTCGTGGGTCTCGAGGCCGCCGTTGATCACCTCGAGGTTCACCGTCTCGCCCGGGACGAGGTCGACGACCGCGGGCAGGTACCGATAGTCGTACATCTCGACGATCACGTTCCGCGGCTTCGAGGCGGTGCCCGGCGTGAACGGCGTGGGCGCAGGCGTCTGACCGGCAGGTCCGGCGCAGGCGACCAGGAGCATGGCAGCACTGGCAAGCCCTGCGAAGCAGACCACGAGGCGGATGAACGATGGGCCGAGGCGAACGGGCGGCGACGCCTGCGCGATGACGGGAACGAGCGGGATCGCGGCAGCCACCCTGCGAAGCCGGGCAGCTGATACGGCGGAGCGAAGGCGGGGACGCGGTCCGTGCACGCCGCCATGATGCGACAGAGCGACGAAGGCGCCCGAGACAGGGCGCGGCGCTGACCGCCAGGCGATCCTCGCGTCCGCGATCCCGGTCTACCTCGCCCAGCGGCTCTGGAGCGACGGCGGGCCGACCATTCGGGTCTAGCCGGCCCGCCCAGGGCCGCTCACCAGCGACGGCTCACGCCCTCGCCCTGCCAGCGCGTGCCGTTCGCGGCCACGGCGCTCACCAGCGCTTGCCGGATGTGACGACCAGCGCCATCGCCAGCGCCAACCACGGGGCCAACGTCGTCCCTGCCCGCCGCACGCGATCCCACACCGGACCCTCCTCGCCCGTTCGCATCGGGCCCACCCTGCCGCCGGTGGTCGCTTCTCGGGTGCCCTCGACCTGACCGGCGGATCGTTCAGTCTGGCGAGGCCGGCTTAGCGCCGGCTTATGCGGGACACGATCATCGGCGGCACGGGGCGGGAACCGGGCTCCAGGGAGCGCTGGCCCTCGAGCCGCGCTGACCTGCCTGCGCCGGCGTGCACAACCGCCCGGGCCAACCCACCGCAGCCTGGGCCGGGCCGGCCGTCGAAAGCCGCCCGGTTGACAGGGCGGCCGGGTCGCACCATACTCTGCTTGCAACTGCGACTCATTCTCACCGCCCGACTGGATCAATCATGCTGACGACCACCTCCCTCATCGCCTCCGGAACCGGCTCCAGCATCGTCGGAATCCTCGCCATGTCATTCCTGCTGGGCGTGCTCCACGGGGTCACCCCGGACGAGCACACCTGGCCCATCACGGTGAGCTACGCCATCGGCGCAGCGTCGGGCAGACAGGGAATGAAGGCTGGCCTGCTGTTCTCGGCCGCCTTCGCGGTGCAGCGGGCCATCGCTTCCGAGCTGGCGTTCCTGGCCCTGGCGCCGGTCCTGGCCAGCGGCGCATTCAACGCTTGGATCGACCTGCTGGTGGGGATCGTGATGGCCGTGAGTGGCATGTACATCCTGCGACTGGGTCGCGAACTGCACCTCACCGAGGGGCTGGAACAATTCCTCCACCGCGTGGTGCGGGTGGGCCAGCACGACGGGACCGACGGGATGCCCGCTGGGGACGACCGGCCGATCCCGGTCCGCATGACGCTCGTCCACGGCTTCGTCGCCGGCTGGGGCACGGGCGCCTTCGCGGTGATCATCTACACCGTCCTTGCCCCGGCCATGCCCAACGCCGCCGTCGCCTTCCTGCCGGGCCTTCTCTTCGGCGTCGGGACGATGCTCGTGCAGGCGGCGGCTGGCGCGGCGCTCGGCGCGTGGATGCGGGCGCGGAACCTGGGCGCCACGGCCATGAACTACGTTTCGCGCGCCGTGGCCGGCAACACCCTCCTCTACGGCGGCATGCTGTTCGCCGCCTGGGGACTGGTCTCGCTGCTGCTGCCGAGCATCGCGACCACGCTCGACGCCGGGCTGCCGACCGGGCTCGGGATCCCCAACCTCGAGAGCATCAACGCAGGCCTCGTGCTGGTGACCGTCATCGTGGGCGTCATCGCGGCCGGCAGCTTTGTCCGAGCGATCCGGCGAGTCCGTTCGCTCGGCGAAGTCGAGGTGAACGTGCCGTGACCAGGCCCAGCCACCACCCGGCGGGCCGCGGCGCAGCCACCGCCACGGACCGCGTGACTGACGCGCTCGACTCGCTGGGCGGCACTGCGACCGGCCCGCGGCGGGCCATCGTGGACGTCCTCGTCAGCGCGGATCGGCTCCAGGCCCCGGAGCAGATCCTCGCGGCGGCGCGGGTGCTCGCCCCGTCCACGAGCCTCGCCACCGTGTACCGGACGCTCGAGCGCCTCGACGCCGCGGGCCGCGTCAAGCGCGCGACGCTCGCCTCGGGCGCGATCGGCTACGCGTACTGCGGCGGCGAGCACCACGACCACGCGATCTGCACGCAGTGCGGGCGGGTGGTGCCGGTGGGCGCGTGCGCGACGTCAGCCTGGGAGGCGCCGTCTGGGTTCCGCGTCGAGTCGCACGAGCTGGACTTCTTCGGGACGTGCCAGGGCTGCAGCGCAGGCCTGGCGGCGGCCGCGCCGGCCTGAGGCTCCCCGCCGGCCCGCGCCGGCGCCGCATCCGCGCCGCCGCCCCCGCGCCGGCGCGGTCAGGAGCTCAGCACGAACGGGGGTCGTCACAT
Source organism: Chloroflexota bacterium (assembly GCA_021786915.1). The sequence goes on along the minus strand of JAJYMP010000081.1, from coordinate 19,537 downwards.
CCCCTGCGGGACGTAGTTCGGGTCGAGGTACTTGTCCGGGTCGTCCTTGAACTCGAGCAGGCAGCCCTTGCCGCAGAACCAGTAGGTGTTGCCCTCGTGCTCGAGCGAGAGCTTGGACGCCTCGGTGTCCACGTCCATGCCGCAGACCGGGTCCTTGACGATCGCCATTCCGATTGCTCCTTGACGGGGCGCCGAGAACGGGGCCCGGCGTGCTCCTGGTGCGCCGAGCCTAGCGCAGCCCGGAGTAGGATGCGGGGATGGACGAGTCGAGCCGCCAGGCCGCACGGAGGGCCCTCATCGAGGAGCGCGCGCGCCTCCTCGATGAGCAGCGCGAGACGACGATCCAGGCGCCCGACCCGATGACCTACGGGTCGCAGGCGGCGGCGGCCAGCCAGGTCTTCGCCCAGCAGCGCGATCTCGCCCTGCGCGACCACAACGAGGTCCAGCTCGCGGCGGTGGACGCTGCGCTTGCGCGGCTCGAAGCCGGGACGTACGGCACCTGCATCACCTGCGGCAAGCCGATCGGCGACGCGCGGCTCGAGGCCCTGCCCGCCGCGGCCCACTGCATCGACTGCCAGAAGAAGGTGCCCGCAGGTCGGTATCGGTGACGGCCGAAGCCGGGGCGCCTGACGCGCCCGTCCTGGTCACCATCGAGGAGATCCGAGCGGCCGCCCGGGTGCTGGCCGGGGTTGCGCTCCACACGCCGCTCGTCCCGTTCGGCGCCCCGGAACGGCGCCAGTGGCTCAAGGCCGAGTCGCTCCAGCCCATCGGCGCGTTCAAGCTCCGCGGCGCCTACCACGCGGCGGCCGTGCTGTCCCCCGGCGAGCGGGGCCGCGGCCTCATCACCTACTCCTCGGGCAACCACGCGCAGGGCGTCGCCCGGGCGGCGCGGCTGTTCGGCGTGCCGGCGGTCATCGTCATGCCCTCCGACGCCCCGGCGCTCAAGAAGGCGCGCGTGGAGGCGGACGGCGCCGAGGTCGTGGTGGTCGGGACGGCGTCGGACGAGCGCAAGCGCGTGGCCGAGCGGATCGCCGCGGAGCGCGGGCTCTCGATGATCCCGCCGTTCGACGACCGCCGGATCGTCGCGGGCCAGGGCACCTGCGGGCTCGAGATCGCCGAGGACCTCCCCGACGTGTCAGCCGTGCTGGTGCCGGTGGGCGGCGGCGGGCTGGCGAGCGGGGTCGCGGCGGCGATCCGCGCGCTGGCGCCCGGGGCGAGGGTCATCGGCGTGGAGCCCGAGCTGGCGGCCGACGCGCGCGCCTCGCTCGAGGCCGGGCACATCGTCCGCTGGGAGGCCGAGCGGGTGAGCCGGACGATCGCCGACGGCACGCGCACCCAGGCCATCGGCAGGCTCAACTTCGCGCACCTGTCCGCGCAGCTGGACCGCATCATCACGGTCAGCGAGGCCGAGATCGCGGCCGCCGTGCGGCTCGCGGCCGAGGAGGCGCGGCTCGTGGTCGAGCCGTCGGGCGCGCTCCCAGTGGCGGCCATGCGGTTCCACGCCCGCGAGGCCGGCCTCGACCCGGCCGAGGGCCCGATCGTCGGGGTCGTGTCAGGCGGCAACGTCGACCCCGAGCGGTACCGCGAGTACCTCGCCGCCCCGGTGCCGCCCGAGGCCTGACCCGTCGACGCTATCCGGCAGGCCGGGCCGGGCCTGCCTTCGCCGCCTCGGCCGCGTCGAGGCGGCGATCCTCGCGGATCGCTCGACGGTCCTCGTCGCGCATCCAGAGCCCGATCAGCACGACGACGGCGCCGATGAACACCAGGCTTCCCCCCACCCACATGATCCCGGCGGCCGTCTGCTGATCCGCCAGCGGCGTCGGTCCCCAGGTGCGGGTGGCATTCGCATACCAGGCGTACAGCGGCGTCGGCGCCATGAGGAGGGCCACGGAGAGGAAGGCCATCTGGGGCATCTGCAGGCCGAGGTAGAGCGCGCCCGCAGCGTGGCTCAGCCGCCAGGGCGACGGGTCGCGGCCGACCACCGGCCACCATAGCAGGAGCGCGGAGACGAGGTAGGCCGCGTGCTCGGCCTCGTGGATCGTGACGTTCTCCAGCGACGCCTCGAACACCGGGGAGATGTGGGTCCCCCACATGACGAGGGCGAACAGGACGCCGGCGACGACCGGATTGGCGACGATCGCCAAGGCCCGCGCGTGCAGCACGGGCAGGATCCAGCGTCGGCGAACCCTGGGCGTCGCGGCCTGGAGCAGGAGCGTGATGGGGCCCGCCAGGAGCAGCAGCGGCGGCGCGACGAGCGTCAGCAGCAGGTGCTGGACCATGTGGACGCTGAACAGCGTCGTGTCGTAGAGGCCGATCCCGGAGTCGAGCGCGACGAGGATCGTGAAGACGCCCGCGAGCCAGGATGCGGTCCGGGCGAGGGCGATGTGGCCCCCGCGCGACCGCACGCGCCGGACGCCCAGCCACCACAGCGCCACGGCGGCGATGGCCGGCAGCCACACCGTGGGGTCGAACTGCCAGGAGAGCGCGAAGGTCGCGAGCGTGGGGGCCGGCAGCTGCTCGTCGCCGTGCGCGAGGGCCACCGCGGGCAGCGCGAGGGCGACGCCCGCCAGCGCAACCCCGAAGGCGAGAGTGAGCCCGAAGGCCGCCGAGGGGCCGGCCGCGCGAGGGGCGGCGCGAGAGGCGATGGTCCGACGCACGGCGGCATTGTGGCGCAGTCCGCGGATCGCCGCCCCGCAGCCAAGTCGCGCCTGCATGCCATACGTCACGTGTCAGGGGGGCCATTCGGAGGGCGAGAGGCCTTTGCCGCCTATGATGCGGTTTCCCGGCTCGATCCAGCCGCGAACGAATGGACGGAGAGAATGCGATGAGCGCCGAGGCCACTGCCCTGTCGACCCCGCGGACCGTTGTGGCGCAGGGGGGCCGACCTGGGCTGGGGACCCCGGTCCTGGGGATGCTCCTGTTCATCACCTCGGAGGTGATGTTCTTCGCCGGGCTGTTCGCCGCGTACTTCACGATCCGGTTGGGCCACACAGAGCTCGTCAACGGCGTGCAGACCCAGGTCTGGCCGCCGACGCAGTTCGCGGGCCTGCTCAACCCGTGGCGTCTCACCACCTCGAGCGGGGCGCCCAACGTCATCCTCCCGGCGACCGTGCTCCTCATCCTGTCGTCGGTCACGTGCCAGGCCGGGGTGCGCGCGATCGCGCGCGGCGACCAGCGGGCGTTCATCCGCTGGATCTCCGTCACTTTGGGACTGGGCGCGATCTTCCTCGGGCTCCAGGTCTATGACTACACCGACCTGATGCACGAGGGCCTGAGCGTGCGGTCCACCACGTTCGGCACGACGTACTTCACGCTCACCGGCTTCCACGGCGCCCACGTCCTGGCGGGGGCGGTCATGCTGGCGATCGTCCTCTACCGCGGCCGGTCGAAGCAGTTCAGCGCGCGCCACCACGACATGGTGGAGGCGGTGTCCCTGTACTGGCACTTCGTCGACGTCGTCTGGATCGTCCTATTCTCGATCCTGTACCTGACGTAGCGCTCGAGGGCGCCCGCGGGTGGACCCGCACGAGGCGCGACCCAACGGATGCTCAACGACTTCTGGACGCAGGTGGTCTCCTGGACGGGCGCCCTGGTCGCGCCTGACTGGGGCGCGCTCGTCGCGGTGATCCCGCGGCTCCTGCTGCTCATTGCCACGGCGTTCCTCGCGATCGCCGCTGCGAGGTGGACAGCGCTCGCGCTGGGCCGGGGCGGGAGCGCCCGGCGGCGCCCGCCCCTCACCCCCGACGGTCGGCGCCTCCAGAGCCCAGTCGTGGGACCGCTGCTGCTGGCGGCCGGCGCCTTCGTGCTCTCGTTCGGGCTGCTCGAGGGCGCCGCGTGGCTGGTGGGCGGCGCGTTCACCGCGGCGGCCGGGCTCGGGGCGTGGGCGGTCGAAGCGCGGGCCCGACGGTCCTGAGGCCACGGAACATCGATCGGCGGCGCCTCGGCGTGACGTTCGACAACCGCGACCGTGTTCCGCACAATCTCGAGATCCGCGACGTCCATGGCTCGGCGGTGTTCCGGGTGGACATCGTGGCCGGCCCGGTGGTCGAGGTGTACGACGTCCCGGCACTCTCGGCGGGCGCCTTCCAATTCAGCCGCACGGTCCGCCCGGCGATGACCGGCACGCTGACCGTCAAGTAGGTATCAAGCCATCCGTCGACTTCGCCCGCTCCCCGCCGCACTCCTCGCCGTCGCGCTGCTCGTCGCCGCATGCGGGGGCTCGTCCACGGCCCCGGCCGTCGGCAACGCAGCCCCGGCCTTCTCCGGGACCGCCCTCGACGGCTCGACCATCAGCCTCGCCTCGTTCCAGGGACATCCGGTCGTGCTGAACTTCTGGGCGTCGTGGTGCACCCCGTGCCGCGACGAGTTCCCGGTGTTCAAGGACAAGCTCACGGCCCACGCGGCGGACGGGCTCGTCGTCCTGGGCGTCCTGTACAAGGACACGCCAGACCTCGGCAAGTCGTTCAGCACCGACTTCGGCGCCACCTGGGCGACCGTGACCGACCCGAACGGGACCATCGCCGACAGCTACCGGATCGCCGCGCCGCCGCAGACCTTCTTCATCGACAAGAGCGGCGTCATCCGCGCCGTCCAGATCGGCCAGATGAGCGCTGGCGTCTTCGAGACCCAGTACGCCAAGATCAAGCCGTGAGCACCGCCGCCCCCTCCCCCGCCGACGGCGTGGCCGTCCGCGCCCGAGACGTCCGCAAGTCGTACGGCGCGCGCTCGATCCTCGCCGGCGTCTCGTTCGAGGTCCAGCGCGGCGAGCTGCTCGCCCTCCTCGGACCCAACGGTGCTGGCAAGACCACGACCGTCGAGATCCTCGAGGGCTACCGCAGGGCCGACGGCGGGTCGGTCAGCGTGCTGGGCCTTGACCCGGCGAGGGACGGCGGGGCCCTGCGCCCGCGGATCGGCTTGATGCTCCAGGAGGGCGGCATCGACAACCGCTCCACCCCGCGCGAGGTCCTGCGGCTGTACGCGAAGTTCTACCGCGATCCGGAGGACCCCGACGGCCTGCTCGAGGCGGTGGACCTCGGGCGCGCCGCCGCCACGCGGTACCGGAGCCTGTCCGGGGGCGAGCGGCAGCGCCTGTCGCTGGCCGTGGCGCTCCTCGGCCGCCCGGAGCTGCTGGTCCTCGACGAGCCCACCGCGGGCATGGACCCGGCCGCGAAGCAGGCCACGCGCGAGCGGATTGCCGGGCTGCGCGCGGCGGGCACGACGATCCTGCTCACGACCCACGAGCTGGGCGACGTCGAGCGGCTGGCCGACCACGTTGCGGTGCTCGACCGCGGGCGGATCGTGGCGTACGGGACGCCGGCCGAGCTGACCGGGGCCGGGGCGCCGCGGGTCCGGTTCCGCCTCTCGGCCGCGCTGGCGGACGGGGACGGGCTCGGCCTCGCCGCGGTCGCGACCGGCGGGGCGGTCCCGACGGCGCGGGTCTCAGCAGCAGGCGCAGGCAACCAGTATGAGCTCGAGGGGCTCGAGGCCTCCCCCGACCCGGCGCTCGTCGCCCGCCTCGCAGCCTGGTGTGCCGAGCGCGGGCTGCTGATCACGGAGCTGCGCCTCGGCGCAGCGAGCCTCGAGGAGCGCTATCTCGAGCTGGTGGGCGCCGAGGCCGCGGCCGAAGCGGAGGGAGTGGCATGAGCGCCGTCCAGGGCACCCGGCCGCTGGGCACGGGCGCGCCGGCCAGACCCGCGTCGTGGATCGCCAAGGCGCTGGCGCTGACCCTCAACGAGCTTCGCCTGGCGATGCGACGGGGCGAGAGCCTGCTGGTGACGTTCGTGATCCCGGCGGGCGTGCTGATGGTGTTCTCCGGTTTCGACGTGAGCGGGGGGACCACGAGCGGCAAGCCGGTGGACCGGATGCTCCCGGGCTCGATGTCGCTGGCGGTCATCGCCGCCGCGATGGTGTCGCTCGCGATCGCGACCGGGTTCGAGCGTTCGTACGGGGTCATCAAGCGGCTCGGCGGGTCGCCTGCCGGCACCTCGGCGCTCGTGGCCTCCAAGACGGCGGCCGTGGTCGTCGTCGAGGCTGTCCAGATGGTGCTGCTGGTGTTGATCGGCGCCGCGCTCGGGTGGTCCGCGGGACCGGGGGCGTCGGTGCTGCTCGTCGCAGCCGGGCTGGTGCTCGGCACCGTGGCGTTCGCGGGCTTCGGCCTGCTCATGGCCGGCACCCTCCGCGCCGAGGCGACGCTCGCCCTGGCGAACCTGCTGTTCCTCCTCGCGCTGGTGCTGGGCGGCATCGTGCTGCCGCTCGACCGCCTGCCCGCGTCGGTGGCCGCCGTGTCGTCCGTGCTGCCGCCGGCGGCGCTCACCCACGTGCTCTCGATCGGCCTGGGCGGGGCGACCGGCGACGCGACCGAGTCGGTCGTCGTCCTGGCGTTCTGGGCCGTCGTGCTGGCCGGGCTCGCCGCCCGGAAGTTCCGCTGGGACTGACGGTCGCAGCGCCGGGCTCGGCTGCCTGCGACCTGCGCGGCATCGCGCTACTCTCGGGCGATGAGCGCTCGCGTCCTCCTCCGCCCCCTTGGCGGCATCGGCCTCGTGCTGGTCCTCCTCTCGCTCGCCGGCTGCGCGGCGGCCGCCCCGTCGCCATCGATCGTCATGCTCGCGCCCAACAGCACCCAGGCGGCGATGGGCGTCCGCGACACCGTGTACAACCCGCCCCGGCCCGCGCCGGCGCTGCAGCTGACCGACCAGGACGGCAAGCCGTTCGACCTCACGTCCCTGCGGGGCACGCCGGCCTTCGTCTACTTCGGCTACACGCACTGTCCCGACGTCTGCCCGACGACCCTCGCCGACCTGCGGGCCGCGATCCAGGCGGCGAACCTGCCGGCGAAGGTCGTGTTCGTGACCGTGGACCCGGCGCGTGACACGGCTCCCGCGATGAAGCAGTACGTGGATGCGTACCAGGCGGGCTTCATCGGCCTGACGGGCAGTGCGCAGCAGATCGCGACGGCTGCTGCGGCCTGGGGCGTGCAGTACCAGCAGGGCCCTGTGGACTCGCTCGGGGACTACCCGATGATCCACTCGACCGACGTCTACCTTGTGGACCCGAGCGGGATGCTGCGCAACCACATCTTCTTCGGCGCCTCGAGCGCACTGATCGGCCAGCTGCTGCACACCGTCAGCGGCTCGGGCTGATCCGGAGCTGGCGTCCCGCCGAAGGGCGGGCGCTCGCGCGCCCCGGACAAGGCGAAACCCCGGGGTCGTCGAGTCCCGGGGTTTCTGGTGGAAGCGAATTGGTTGCGGGGAGGGGATTCGAACCCCTGACCTTCGGGTTATGAGCCCGACGAGCTGCCGCTGCTCCACCCCGCGATGGGACGGCCATCCTACCGGCCATCGCGCGATCCGTCAAAAAGCCCTGGCTGCCGAACCGGCGCCCGGCGGGCCGTTCCCTACTGGGCCGGTGCTCGGCGCGCTGCCCGGGTTCGCTCCTACCGCCGCCTGGCGGCGGTAGGAGCGGAGTCTCCGCCATACGCGCCGTGGGGCGGCGGTACGAGCGTCTCGGCGGGAGGGCGAGGCGCGTCGAGGGCCAGCCGCGGCTCACCGGATCAGCCGGCCGCCTCGCTCGCCGGCACGCGCGGCAGGGCATGGGGCTGGAGCGCAGTCCAGAGCACGCGCCCGCCCAGGGCGAGGCCGGCGGCCAGCAGCACCAGGGTGGTCACGCCCATCGCGATGAACGGCAGGCGCAGGTCGATCGACGCCAGGTACCCGGTGGCGATCGACGCCACGATGGTCCCGGACGTGCCCGCCGCCCCGAACAGCCCCTGCGCGGTGGAACTGCGCCCGGGCGGCGCCGCTCGGGCGACGAGGGTGTACAGCGCAGGCGAGGACAGCGCAGCCGCCGTCCCCTCGACCAGGCCCAGGCCGATCATCCAGTACACGCTCGGGATCACGGGGTAGGCGATGCCGCAGGCAGCGACCCCGATCGAGCCGATCACGAGGGCGAAGAACCCGCCCTGGCGGTCCACGAACCGGCCCGTGAACGGCGAGAGCAGCAGCACTGGCAGGGAGAACGTGAAGAACGACACCCCGATCAGCGCGAAGCTGGCGCCGAGGCTCGTCATGTACACGCTCCAGATGACCTCGTAGGTGCCGCCGGCGAGATAGGCGCCCACGTTGGCCACCAGCGCGACGACGAGCAGCCGGTTGAGCAGGCGCGTCGGCTTCGGCGCGTCCTCGACGTCGGCGCCGCGCTGGGCCGGGCTAGAGGCGCCGGCCAGGGCTTCGGCGACGGCCTCGACCACAATCTCGGCTTCGGCCTTGGGCGCAGTCGTCGATCCCGCCGCCCTGGCCGCGATGTGCGAGCGGTCGGCGACGCGCAGGGCAACCACGAGCGCCGAAACGGCGTAGGCGAGGCCGAACACCCAGAACACGACCGACGGCTCGCCCGTGATCGCGGCGGCGGCGCCACCCACCGCGGGACCGATCATGAAGCCGCCCATCTGCGCGGCGCTGTACATCCCGAACGTCTCCCCCTGCCGCTCGGGCGGGTTCGCGTCCATGAGGTACCCGCGCGCGGCCGGGTCGTACGCGGCGGCCCCGAGCCCGCCGATCGCGCGCAGCACGATGAACGGGATCGTCCCGCTGACCGCGAGCGGCAGTGTGACCGCCACGGCGGAGACGAGGAGCGCGGCGACCATCATGGCCTTGCGCGAGGCGCGGTCCGCGAGGCGGCCGAACAGCGGCTCGCCCACCAGACGGGCGGCCGGCCACGCCGCGACCACGACGCCCAGCATCGGCAGGTCCACGCCGTGCTCGCGGTAGTAGACCGAGAGGATCGGCAGGATCGCGCCGAAGCCGAGCGCGATCACGCCTTCGGCCACGAGGAGCGGGAGCACCGGGCTCCAGCGGGCGAGCCAGGCGGACAGACGGGATGACACGGACGGTTCCTCGGAGATGGCAGCCATGCTATCCGAGGGAGCCCGCCGCGCCGCGGGCGGCGCGCGTCCCGCGACGGGCCGTCGCGGCGGTCCGGGCCGTCTCGCGCCCCGCGCCCTCGGCCGGCACCCGCGCCGCCACGCGTCGGCCATATCATGCCCGCGACATGTCACCGGCCCTGCTGCTCGCCTTCCTCGTGGCGTCGCTGCTTTCGACCCTGCCCGTCCGGCGCCTCCACGAGGCGCACTGGGCCAGCGGCGCACTGTTCACGGCCTGGGTGATCTACCTGCTCGGGATCCTGAGCGGGCTCGAGGTGGGCGTCGGGTCGAGGTACCTGATCCCCGTGATGGTGGTGCTGTTCGTGCTCCCGTACGTCGCCGGCCAGTCTCGCCTCGAGAAGGTCGGGCGGCTCTTCCGCGCACGCAGGCCCGCCGCGTCGCGGCCGGTGATCAACGTGACGCCGCCGAGCGGCACGGGGGCGGTGGACGCCGGAGCCCAGGCCGCCCCGAAGCGCCGTGGGCGGAAACCCCCCGTCGAGTACCGCTAGCGGGGCGCTGGCGCCCCATCCGCTTCTCGCCGCATCCGCTTCGCGTGCCGGCCCCGTGGCGCGCCGTCGCCCCGTGGCATGCCGCCGGCTGGGCTATCGTCGGGTCGTGCTGCGCCCAACCTTCGACCGCGCGCCGTGGACCCTCGACCCCGAGGTGTCATTCCTCAACCACGGCTCGTTCGGCGCCTGCCCGACGCCCGTGCTCGAGGCCCAGCGCGCCTGGCGCGATCGAATGGAGGCCGAGCCCGTCCGATTCCTCGGCGGTGAGCTCGAGCCGCTCCTCGACGCCGTCCGCACCGAGGTGGCCGCGTTCCTGAACGCCGAGCCCGACGGCATCGCCTTCGTCCCCAACGCCACCACGGGCGTGTCGACCGTCCTCGCGTCGCTGCGGTTCAGCCCGGGCGACGAGCTGCTCGCCGGCGACCACGAGTACAACGCCACGCTCAACGCCCTCCGCGCGGCCGCCGAGCGCGACGGCGCTCGCGTCGTGCTGGCCCACATCCCGTTCCCAATCCACGACCCGGCGCAGGCCGCCGAGGCGTACCTCGAGGCCGTGACCCCGAAGACCCGGTTCGCGCTGGTGAGCCACGTCACGTCCCCCACCGCGCTGCTGCTCCCCGTTGCAGCGCTCGTCCGCGAGCTCGACCGCAAGGGCGTCGACACGCTGGTCGACGGCGCTCACGCGCCGGGCATGGTGCCGGTGGACCTCGACGCGATCGGCGCGGCATGGTGGACCGGCAACGGGCACAAGTGGCTGTGCGCGCCCAAGGGTGCCGCCGTGCTCCACGCCCGGGCGGACATGCGCGACCAGCTGCGCCCGCTGGTGGTGTCGCACGGGTTCAACGATGAGCGGGCCGACCGCTCCCGGTACCGCAAGCTGTTCGACTGGCAGGGCACGACCGACTTCTCGCCCTACCTCGCGCTGTCGGCGGCGATCCGGTTCGTAGGCGGGCTCCACCCGGACGGCTGGCCCGGCCTGATGGCCGACAACGCGGCGCTGGCCCGCCGCGGCCGGGACCTCGTGTGCGCGGCGCTCGGCGTCGCCCCGCCAGCGCCGGATTCGATGCTCGGCGCGATGGCGGCAATCCCGCTGCCCGGCCTCGCCCCGACGCCGGAGGCTGCGCGCCGGCTCCACGACTCGCTGCTCGAGGAGGAGCGGATCGAGGTGCCGGTCCTCGCATTCCCGGTCCCCGCGGCCCTCGAGCCCGGCGCATCGCCGACGACCGCGATCGTCCGGCTGTCCGCACAGCGGTACAACCAGCCCGAGGAGTACGAGGCGCTGGCGCGTGCGCTGGCGACCCGGCTGCTGACGCCGTCGCGGCCACGCTCCCTGCTCGGCCGGCTGCGGCGCACGGGGCCAGCCGGGAGCTGACCGCCGCTAGCCGCCGACCGCGATCCGCTGCCCGGTGATGGACCCGGCGCCCGGCGAGGCCAGGTACGCGAGCACCTCGGCCAGCTCCTCAGGCGGCGTCCCCCTCTGGTCGGGCGTCGCGATCGCCTTCACGATGAGCAGGTTGGCAGTGACGCCCGTACCCGCCGTCTCCTTCGCGAGCGACCGGAGCACCACCTCTTCCGCCGACTTGGCGATGGCGTAGGAGGCCCCGCGGGCGCCCGGGTTGGCGGCCAGCGGCGACGACACCGCGAGGACCCGCCCGAAACCCCGCTCGACCATCCCGGGCACGACGGCCGCGGCCACGTGGAGCGTGGTCCAGAGGTGGTTGTCGAGCATCCGGCTGACCTCGTCTGGCTCGAGCTCGATGACCGGGGTGCCGCCGGCCCAGCCGCCGACCGCGTGGACCAGCACGTCGATCCGGCCGAAGCGGGTCACCGCCTGGTCCGCCATGGAGCTGACGGCCTCGCGGTCGCGCAGGTCCGCAGCGACGAGGAGGCGGCGGCCTTCGGCGAGCTGCGCCCCGGCGGCGAGCGCGTCGAGCCGGCCGAGGTCGGTGCCCACGAGCACGAGCCGGGCGCCGTCCCGCGCGAAGCGGGCGGTGGCCGCATGGCCGAGCGGGCCCGTGGCGCCCGTGATGAGGACGACGGGGGTCTCGGCACCCCCCGCCACGATCGCGTCCTGGCTCACGCTCCGAGGCTCCTCTCCCCCGGTGCCGCCTCGGTGGCTCCGCCAGAGCGGTCCCGGCCGCGGCGCGGGTAGATCATCAGCATCCGCCCCTGCCCGGGCCCAAGGCACTCGACGTCGTGGGGGACCAGCGGATCCCAGGCGAGGTAGTCGCCCGGACCGAGCTCGGTGACGTGGTCGCGCTGGGTCATCCGCCACCGGCCCTCCAGGATCACGTGGTGCTCGTCACCAGCATGCGCGTGGACGCCGGTCGAGCTGCCGGGCGGCAGGATCACCTCGAGGATGCACAAGTCGCGCGAGGTCCCCGCATCCACCTCGCTGACGTGCGCGCCGCCCGGGCCCTCCGTCCGCGGCCGCTCGCTCGAGAGGACGACGCGAGGGGGGACGGATCCGTCGAGCAGGAGCCAGGCGGGAGGGACGTCGAGCGCGCCCGCGATCGCGGTCAGCGCCTCGAGCGAGGGGATCGCCTTGTCGTTCTCGATCTGCGAGAGGTAGCCGACGTTGAGCCCGCTCCGCTCGCCGACCTGCGAGAGGGTCAGCCCGCGGTCCCGACGCCATCGGCGCGCCTCGCGACCCACGTTGAAACGGGCCGAGGGGGCACCAGCGGGGCCGGGCGTTGCATCCGCCACGCGATATGCAGTTTTCTTCTCAGACAACCGTCTTGACCTCTAACAAACGCGGTGCCAGAGTAACGCCGACAGCAATCGTGATTTGCCGGCACCAAACTGTCATCTATGAAGGAGCGGGCCGTTGTCAAGGCGGTGATCTGGGGAACATCGGGTCGTCGTCCTTTCCGGGTTCGGTCACGAGGGTCGGCCGCGGACACCAGGTGATGAGCGGGCTCGTCCGGTCAGTCATCTATTCGAGGGTGGTCCTCATGGTGGGCATGCGGCCGGGAGGCGGCTCAATCAAGGGAGCGGCCGTCGGGTGAGGCCATGACACTTCGCGAGCGCGCCGTGACCGGCCGGCGCGACGGGCGCGGGAGCGCCGGGTAGTCCCGGCAGCCCCGCTCGTCGCGGAGGGCATAGAAGGCGAGGGTGAGGATCCGGCGGGCGAGCGCGACCCGCGCGATCTTGGTTCCCCGGCGATCGGCGATGGGGTCGGCGAAGCGGTGGAGCTTGGCCGCCCGGGAGGTCCCGATCCTGGCGGCGGCCTCCACCATCGTCCAGCGCAGCCAGCGGCTGCCCTGCTTGCTGATGTGGCCGCGCCGGACGTGGTCCGCCGACGATCGCTCGGTCGGCGTCAGCCCGGCCCACGACGCGAGGCGGTCGGCCGACGGGAAGCGGGTCACGTCGCCGATCTCGGCGACGATCGTGGCCGCGTTGAGGATCCCGATCCCCGGGATCGGCAGCAGCCGGCGGACCCGGTCGTCCCCCTTGAGCGCAGCCACGATCTCCCGGTCGGCCGCGATGATCTCCCGGCCGAGGTCGTCGACGAGCCGCAGGTGGGCGGCGAGCCGGCCTGCGGTGATCGGCGGCAGGGTCAGGGTCTCGAGCGTTGCTCGGCCCGTGCGCCCGAACAGATCGGATGCTGGCACCGGGATCCCCGCGTCCGCGCAGATCGCGTGGACCTGGCACTTGAGCCGCGAGCGGATCCGGACGAGGGATGCCCGCATCCGGACCAGCCGGCGGAGCTCGCGGACCTCGGGTGGCGCGATCCACGCCTCGGGCAGCAGGTTCGTGCGCAGGAGGTGGGCGAGGGTCGCGGCGTCGATCGCGTCGTTCTTGACCCGACCGGCACCGATCGCCTTGGTCACGAGCGGATGGGCCATGTGGGCCTCGATGCCCGCGTCGGCGAGCAGGTCGGCGAACCAGCCCCAGCCGTACGTCGCCTCGAAGGCGACGCTGATCGGCTCGGGCTCGAGCTCCCCGAACACCCGCCGGAACGCGTCCCGGCTGTGGTCGAACCGTCGGGACAGGATCGTCGTGCCGGCCTCGTCGAGGGCGACCACGTGGCTGACCTTGCGGTGCAGGTCCACGCCGATGTACACCATTGCCTGGGCCTCCTCTCATTGATCGCTTGCGTCTGGCAGATCCTCCTCAGGATCGCGCCATAAGCATCGGAGCGGAGGCCCGCTCCTTCATGGCATCAAGGAAGGTCGTCCCCATGAAGATCGCGGTATTCATGCTCGTGGCGCCGCCGGCCGCAGCCATCGCCTGACGCCCACCGCAGCCCCCTGCCGCCAATCCTGCCGCCCCGGCATTCTCGTCTACCGTTCCGCCACCGTCCACGCCCCTCGAGACCTTTCCCGTGACCCACCCCGACCCCGACCCCCGATCCTCCCCGACTCCTGGCGCCGCCGCGCCGGACCTCCTTCCCGCGCTGTACCTGGGACACGGCGCACCACCGCTGCTCGACGACGAGCTGTGGATGGGCGAGCTCGCCGCCTGGGCGGGCCGCCTGCCGCGCCCCAAGGCCATCCTCATGATCAGCGCCCACTGGCAGACCGCGCCCATGGCGATCAGCGCGACGCGCAGCGTGCCGCTGGTCTACGACTTCTACGGTTTCCCGCAGCGCTACTACGAGCTCGAGTACCCCGCCCCTGGCGCGCCCGAGCTGGCCGCGTCGGTCAAGGCCCTGATGCCCTCGAACGAGCCCGTCCTCGACCGCCCCGGCCGTGGCCTCGACCACGGAGCGTGGGTGCCGCTCATGGCGATGTACCCCAACGCCGACGTCCCGACCCTCCAGCTGTCGCTGCCCGATCTGGACCCCGAGCACCTGTTCGGGATCGGCAGGCGCCTGGCGCCGCTGCGCGACGAGGGCGTGCTCATCGTCGGGTCGGGGTTCATGACCCACGGCCTGCCGTTCATCGGCGAGTACTTCGCGGGCAAGCCAGGCGCACCGCAATGGTCGCGCGACTTCGACCAGTGGGCCGCGGAGGCACTGGCGCGCGGAGACCTCGACGCCCTGTTCGCCTTCCGCGAGAAGGCACCTGGCATGCCGTGGGCACACCCCACCGTCGAGCACTTCGCGCCGCTGTTCGTCACCCTCGGCGCGGCCGTGAAGCCGGACGACGCGCCCCGGACCGCCATCGAGGGCTTCTTTGTCGGCCTCTCGAAACGCTCGATCGAGGCGCAGTAGGGCGGCGGGCAACTTCAGTCCGCCGATGGGCCGACGCGGACTGCGAGGCGATTCGACGCCTCCGCTGACTGGGCTGTTGCGTCGGCGGTATGCACCAGGAACAAGGCTGTGCACATGAAACCCGGACTGCTAGTTCTGGCCCAGGGACTCGACGCCGCGTCCCTGGCCGTCTTCTACCTGCTGGCCCACCCGGCAGGGCTGGCCGAGCAGAACCCGTTGGTCCTCGCGCTGATGGCCACCGGCGGGATCCAGCTGGTCATCCTCGCCAAGGTGGGCGCTGCTGTGCTGGCCGCGTGGCGCTCACAGCGCATGGGGAGGATGCGGATCGCGCGGCTGGCGATGGCGGCAGCCGTGGTGAGCGGGTCGATCGGGGCGGGGTTCAACCTGGCCGCGATCCTGGTGGCGCGCGGAGGCGTGTAGCCGGGCGCCCAGCGACGACACCGTCGGCCCGGCTCCGGCTGCCGGAAGCCTGGTGAGCCCGCTGGGATTCGAACCCAGGACCAAGGGATTAAAAGTCCCCTGCTCTACCGCTGAGCTACGGGCCCCGCCGGGAACGTACCACGTCCAGCGAGGACCTCGGCAAGGGCGGTCGCGTCAGTTCTCCGTGGGCAGGTGCACATACGCGGACTGGATGGCCACCCGCCCCGGCCCCGTGAATCGGTTGAACACGAGGTTGCCGGACCCGCCGAGGATCCCGGTCCGCAGCCCGCACACCTGCTGCTGCATCGCGACCGACTCGTCGCGGTACACCCAGCCGCCGGACTCCACGTCGATCTGCTCGTTGGGCTGCAGCGTCTTCTCGAACACGTTGCCGTAGCCGTGCAGGCAGACGACGCCCTCGTACTGCGTCGCCTGGAAGCGGTCGATGAAGAAGCCCGTGCCGCCGAGGAGCATGTTCGACACGCCCTTCACGCGGGTGAACGAGTAGTCGACGTTGCCCGTCGCGGCCAGGAACTGGTGCTCGCGCACGAGGATCGACTGGCCGGACGATATGGTGTCGGACGCCATCCCGCGCGGTGCCGCGCGCGACCCCGCCGGGAGTCGGGACGGGCCCTGGCGAGCGCGGCCGAGGCACCGAACCCGGAGGTTCGGGCTCCAGCCACGCTCAACCACCCGCGATTCGACCCCGACACGAATTGGGGCCCGCCGAGGCGCCGCAGGAGGAGGCCCTCGGAGGCTCCGACGAGGCGGCGACCTACGGCAGCAGCGAGGGATCCGTCAGCTGCGCGACGGTCACGGGGTTCGGCACCAGCCCGAGGCTCGTCATGAAGTCGAGCGACTTCTGCCAGCCCGCCAGGTCGATCGCCCCGTACGGCGCGTTGGTCCGCGTGTTCTTCCAGGTCGCGATCGTAGCCGCCAGGATCTGCGCCTGGAGCGGCTTGTCCTGGGCGAGCGTGGGCACCTCGGCGAACGTCGCGTCGAGGCCCTTCTGCGGGTCCGCCGTGATGTCGTCCATCGCCTGCAGGGTCGCCTTGGTGAAGGCTGCCAACGCGCCGTGCTTCGCCTTGAGCGTGGCCGTGGAGGTGACGAGACCCGGGCCCTGCAGCGGCGTGACCGCGTCGACCGCCAGGACCACGGTGTCGATCCCCGCGTTCTTGAGCACAATCGGCTCGTTGTTGAGGAAGCCCGTGGCGGCGTCGACCGCGCCCTGCTGGAGCGCCGCCGCCTGGCCGAAGTCGGGGTACTCGACGATCTTGACGTCGGATGTGGTGAGCCCGGCCGACTTGAGCAGCGCCTGCAGCATGATCCACGAGCTGCCGTACCGGCCCGGGATGCCGATCCGCTTGCCCTTCAGGTCGGCCGGCTTCGTGATCCCGGACGACGCCTTGGCGATCACGACGTCCGGGAAGGTGCCGGACATGGTCGCGGTGTACACGATCGGGATGCCCTGGCTCACGGCGGGGATGACCGAGGTGCCGTCGGCCTCGCCGATGTCGATCGCGCCCTGGCCGATCTTCGTGACCAGGTTGGGGTCGATGTCATTGCCCAGCTTGACCGTCAGGCCGGCGGCCGCGTAGTAGCCCGCCTGCTGGGCGAGGTAGAACTGCGCGAACTGGACGCTCGGGATGTAGCCGAGGCCGACGGTGAGCGCGGTCGTGGCGCCCGAAGCGCCGGATGCACCGGGCGCGGCCGAAACCGAAGCCGGGGCCGAAGCCGACGACGTGGCGGCCGACGGAGCCGATGACGCCGGGGCCGAGGCGGCGGCCGACGCCGACGGGGAGGCGGAGGGCGAGCTTGAGCCGCATGCGGCGACGACGATGGCGATGGCCGCCAGCGAGGCGGTGAGATGGCGGGAGCGGGTGTGCACGGGGCTTCGAACCTCCTGGGTGGTGGACGGGGATGTCACCGCTCGCCGACGAGTCGGCGCTCGATGAGCAGCATCACGAGGTACAGGACGACGCCGATGATCGCGAGCTGGAGCAGCGCCGCGAACATCAGCGGGATGTCGAACAGGGAGCCGCGGGCGATGTTGATCAGCACGCCGAGGCCTCGGTCGGCGCCGGCCCACTCGCCCACGATGGCGCCGATGACCGACAGGGTGACGCCGACGCGCATCCCGCCCAGGATCGCCGGCAGCGCGGCGGGAACCTCCACGCGCGCGATCGTCTGCCAGTTGCTGGCGCGGAACGAGCGGGCCATCTCGAGCAGCCGCGGGTCCACGGACCGGATGCCCACCATCGTCGCCACCGCGACCGGGAAGAACACGATCAGGGTGCAGATCACGAGCTTCGACGGCAGGTCCGTGCCGAACCACAGCGCGATCAGGGGCGCCAGCGCGAGCACGGGCGTCGCCTGCGCGGCCACCAGGTAGGGGCTGAGCAGCCGCTCCGCGAGCCGGGACCGGGCGAGGGCGATCCCGGCCACCAGCGCGACCGAGGCGCCCAGCGCGAAGCCCAGCAGCACCTCGACCAGCGTCGCCGAGACGTTCGGCCACATCGTCCCGTCGAGCCAGGCGCGGACGAAGCGCTGGCCCACCGAGAGCGGTCCCGGCAGGATGTACGGCGGGAAGCCGCTGACGAACACGACGAGCTGCCAGACGACGACGAACACGACGAGGCTCGCGACGATGGGCCAGAGCACGGCGAGGACACTGTTGCGCTGGGCCCGTCGGCGGGCGGTGGTACCGCCCGACACCGCGGCGGTCACGACTCGTCCTCCGGTCGGAAGGGGTCGAACCAGGCAGGCGTGCCGGGGTCGGTCTCGGCGTGCTTGCGGGCCGGACGGTCTTTGGGCGTCAGGCCGGCCGGGATGGCGCGCCGGGCCTCCTCCATCGCGATCGCGTCGTCGGTGGTGTCGGCGAGATGGGAGCGCACATCGGCGGCGAGCGAGGAGACCAGCGCGGAGTCGAGGTCGACCAGACGGCGCGGCCGCGGCATCCCCACCTCGATGTCGGCGACGACGCGCGCGGGCCTCGGCGAGAGGACGACCACGCGATCGGCGATGAACACAGCCTCGGGGATGCTGTGGGTGACGAGGACGATCGTCGTGCCGGTGCGCTCCCAGAGCCGCAGCAGCTCCATGTTGAACCGCTCGCGGGTGAGGGCGTCGAGGGCGCTGAATGGCTCGTCGAGGAGCAGCAGGCTGGGCTCGAGCGCGAGGGCCCGGGCGATCGACACGCGCTGGCGCGTCCCGCCCGACAGCGTCCCCGGCCGGGCGCGGGCGTACTCGCGCAGGCCCACGAGGCCCAGCAGGTCGGAGGCGCGCGCCTCCTGGCGCTCCCTGGACCAGCCCGCGAGCTCCATCGGGAAGCGGACGTTCGACTCCGCCGACCGCCAGCCCAGCAGCCGCGGCTCCTGGAACACGAGCCCCACGCGGGGGTCCGGTCCGGTGACGGGCTGGCCGTCGATCGCGAGCGTCCCGCCGTCCGCCTTGATCAGCCCGGCGAGCACGCGCAGCAGCGTCGACTTGCCGCAGCCGTTGGGTCCGATGAGCGCCACGACCTCGCGGGGGCGGACCTCGAGGTCGATGGTGTCGAGGACACGGGTGGTTCGCGCGCCGCGGAAGGTGAGCGAGATGCCGTTGAGGCTGATCCCGGCACCCGCGCCCGGGGCGTGCGCGGACGGCATCACCGTCGTCGCGGGCTCCCGTGCCGGGTCCATTCGCTGTGCCTCCGTCGTTGCTCGGGCGCGACGGGGCAGGGCGGCCGCCCCGCGCCTAGACGCGGTCGACCGCAGCCTTCTCTCATCCGGACTGTACCGTCGGCTCCGGCCGGCGAGGGCAGTGCCCCGCCTCGGATCTGCCGCGCCCGGACTGCGCGTCCAGGTTTGGCTCGTGGGCTCGCCCGCTCACCGCGGGCCCTACCACCGGTCGGGATTCACACCCTGCCCCGAAGGCTCGTGCTGCGATCGTACCACCGGCGCACGGGGATGCGGTTTCGGCCGCTCCTCGCTCATGGCCAGCTGCTCCTACCGCCGCCCGGCGGAGATCCGGGCAGGGCCCGGCGAGCCGCCACGGGTCGGAGCGCTTCGAGGCGACGCTGGCGCGCACCCCCTTCGGCCCGGCGAAGATCACCGCCGCACCCGGTCGGCGCGACATCACCCGCGACCGCGACGGGGTCATCTCCGGCTACCTGTCGGTGTCGTGCGCGGCAGCGCACCTGTTCGGGATCGCTTCGATGCCTTCGTCGCCGAGCTGCGCCGGCTGCTCGAATCGCGGACCACGACCGGGCGCTTCTTGGACTGGGCCTGGGACGCGCCGGCGATCGTCGCCCGGAAGCCCGCGCAGCGCGGCTGCCCGAGGATGGCGAGCCGACGGTGACGAGCGCCCGCCCGCCAGTCTGGAGTCGGCCGCAAGCGGGCCGTGCCGGCCCTGGGGCCGCCGCCTACCTGCCGATGCCTGCCCCTCGAAGCGCGGGGTGGAGCGCCCGGTATTGGGCGAAGGCGGCCGAGTACACCTCACGGACGGCTGGGTCGGGCTCGAGGCGCCGCGCCGCCCCGGCCATCGAAGCCACCC